>JABACA010000058.1:14477-24074 GCA_014237975.1 Mariniblastus sp.
TCTGGGGGCCATTCTGACCGGAATTTTTGCAACTACCGAAGTGAATCCCGCGGCCGTCAACGGCGTTTTCTATGGTGGCAGCTGGCATCTCGTCGGGGCGCAAATTGCAGCGGCCAGTGTTGCTATTGTTCTCTCAGTGGTGGCATCTTATGTGCTGCTCAAAGCGATCGATTTAACCGTTGGCCTGAGGGTAGAGGAATCCGTCGAGTTAACGGGACTCGACCTGGCCGCTCATGGTGAAGAGGGTTACGTTTTTTCCTGACCGTCTTTTTCATGCCCTTAACATAGGGAAACCGTTGGCTCAACGGAAATCCCTGTCAGACATTGATGAACGAGAACCGCTCCGCTGCTCTCGTCCGAACCTCAAACCAACCCGTGGCATCTAGCAAGCGCGATTCAGCCGGCAGTCCGGTCCAACTTGCGTCACATCCGCATTGTGAACATGGACATTACCCGTCTTACTACGGGCGATTGCCTGGTCGAGGTCATCGATCAAGTCCCGCGGATCCTCGATACCTACCGACAAACGCATCAGGGAATCCCGTAAACCGCCCCGCTCCCGCTCTTCTTTGGGAATCGATGCGTGCGTCATGGAAGCCGGATGATTGATCAAGGATTCAACACCACCCAGGCTTTCCGCCAAAGCAAACAGCTTGGTCGAACAGGCAAATCGACGATTCCGTTCGAAATCTCCATTCAATTCAACAGAAACCATGCCGCCGAAACCTTCCATCTGTTTACAGGCAACCGCATGAGAAGGGTTGTCTTTGAGACCGGGATAGTAAACCCGTTCTACCTCCGGATGGGAAACCAGGTGTTCTGCGATGATCATTGCGTTTTCGCAATGCTGCTTCATCCTGACAGATAACGTTTTCGTTCCGCGCAATACGAGGAAACAATCCATTGGACCCGGCACACTGCCGGTCGCATTCTGCAAGAACCTTAATTGTTCATGCAATTCATCATCATTGGTGACCAGGGCACCCCCAATTACATCGGAATGCCCGCCCAGGTATTTTGTTACCGAATGCAACACCACATCGGCACCGAGCTCCAAAGGTCTTTGCAATATGGGAGTCGCAAATGTATTGTCGACCACGACCTTGGCGTTGGTCGCCCTGGCCAAATCGACGGTTCCCTCGATATCGGTACAGGTCAACAAGGGATTGGAAGGGGATTCCAGCCAAACCATTTTCGTATTGGGTTGGATCGCATTCCGGATGTCTTCCAGATTCGTGGCATCCACGGTCGTGTAGCTAACGCCAAATTGTTTCCAAACACGATCAAACAAACGGTAGGTTCCGCCATAGACATCGCGGGCCGAGACGATATGGTCTCCGCTCTCCAACAGATGCAACAAGGTGTTTTCCGCCGCCAGTCCACTGGCAAATGCCAGTCCGTGACGGCCACCTTCCAAGCCGGCCAGGTTCGCCTCCAGCGCTGTTCTCGTCGGGTTACCACTTCTTGAATAATCATAACCCTGATGGACACCAGGTTCGGATTGAATATAAGTCGACGTCAAATAGACCGGCGTCATAATCGCTCCGGTCGCAGGGTCGGGGTATTGTCCAGCGTGAATTGCTTTGGTCGCAATTTTTAAATCTGATTCAGGCACAAATCGTTCCTTGCAAACTTTTTTGGGTCTGTGTGATAAACATGAAACCGACGTCACGTCGTGTCAGGCGTGGGTCGACGTTCCATTGATCGGCGGGATGCCGGTCAAGAAAGTGGGTGGCGGTACGGCGGGTCTACCGGGCACGGAGGCGGCATCGGTCTTTTCTGAAATCGTTCGCACGACGTCATATTTCGTAATGATCTCAAGTCGCCCGTCATTCATCTGGACGAACACGGCTGACGTGTCACCACGCAACAGCCCATTGATTTGATCGATCGGTGTGGACGGCGAAACGATTGGGAACGACGATTCCATGACCTCGTGGATTTGCGTGTTGCGCAAATCGTAGCCCTGCAATACGAGCGTGACCAACTTGTCTTCACTTACCGAACCCATCGGACGATCATTTTCAAAAACAGGCATCTGCGAAATATCCAGCTCTTCCATCTGGGCCATTACCCGCTGTGCGTTGTCATCGGGATGGACAACATGCAGGTTCTTAAATCTTGACTTGGTCCGCACGCATTCGCCAGCAGTAACCTTGATCGAAGGGCCCAGGTACTGGTTATCCTGCATCCAGGCGTCGTCATACACCTTGCTCATATACTGACGACCCGTGTCGGGAATCAGAACCACCACGACATCTTTTTCCGTTAGTTGTTTTGCAACCTCCAACGCGCCCCACACGGCGGAACCCGCGGATCCGCCCGAAAATATTCCCTCCTGTTTTGCCAATCTACGGGCAAACAGGAAACTGTCTTTATCGGTAACCTGCAAGCAATTATCCAAAACGTCGAAATGCATGGTGGACGGAAAGATGTCTTCGCCAATGCCTTCGACCACATACGTGTGAGCCTTGCCCACCGTTTTGTGATGAAAATATTCGTGGTAAAGCGAACCTTCCGGATCGACACCGATCACCTTGACGTCCGGGTTCTGCTGTTTGAGATACCGTCCAACACCCGAAATCGTACCACCAGTTCCCATGCCGGCAACGAAGTGCGTGATCTGACCCTCGGTCGCTTCCCAGATTTCCGGCCCCGTCGACATCATGTGAGTCAGGGGATTGTCGGCGTTGTCGTACTGGTTGGGGTAATAGGAATTCGGAATCTCGGCAGCCAATTTTTTCGCTACCGAATAGTAGGAGCGAGGATCTTCCGGTTCTACGGCGGTAGGACAGACGATCACCTCGGCACCCAATGCTTTCAGTAAGTCGACTTTTTCCTGCGACTGTTTATCGGTCGTAGTAAAAATGACTTTGTAACCTCGTACGGCTGCCAATAAAGAGAGGCCCATCCCCGTGTTGCCACTAGTGCCCTCAATGATGGTGCCACCCGGCTTCAAGTCACCCCGCCGCTCGGCCTGATCGATCATGTTGATCGCTATTCGGTCCTTGATACTACCGCCCGGGTTGAGGTATTCCACCTTGGCGTAAATGGTGGGCTTCAAACCTTGATTGATCCGATTAAGTCGCACCAGGGGCGTCTTTCCAACGGCGTCAAGAATGTTGTCGTATTTCATGGATCGATCCTAAATCATGGCATACAATCGGGAAAAACCCCTACCAATGCATGTAGTTTTTTATCGAAACAGGGCGCTGAATGGGTTGAGTGATTTACCTACGAAATCGGTAAAATATGGCTTTGTCAAAGCGAGTCAAAAGATGGGCAATTGGCAGTCGCCGAAGACTGCCCTGCCTGCCCAAACTGCCACGCCCAGGGCGCCCATTGGCTGATGTGCTGGCACTTCCGGAAGCATTGCTGCCAGTGCCTCCCGTTCCCCAAGCCTACGACCAGGACGGCCCAGGCGAGTTGCCGACAGCAGGCTTCAAACGCCGCAAAAATTCACCTTGATGCCCAGCTGGTCGGCCATCGCGGCTTTGGTAAACATTGACAAATCCGCCGCCTCGGCAGAATCGCAATAGTAAACCTGGATATGGTTGGATTGATGTTTGGCCATCATCTGTTCCCGAGAAACACCGTGGGTCACGGCATGCATGATGGGCCATTGCGGCGTCGTCGCCTCCCAACGGCGGTTGGTTTCAGCGGGGGGCAATTCGACCACATGTCCGCGACCTATGTCCATCACCAGTTGGTCGTCTTGCACAAAAATCCTGGACCAGACGATTTCTCCCGGCTGGGAGATTCCCCGCACCGTACTACCACCATTGGGAAAATACATGGCCGGCTGACGCATGCCATTCGCGCCGGCCCACCCATCGATGAAATGCGCCGGCGGGGCCGCACCACTAATTAGAAACACCCAAACGTAGTCTTGCGTCGTACCGGTGGGATCGGGATCGCCCCAACGGATATCGTGCAAGGTCGATTCGACCGGTTGTCCCAACCGCGATTGCACACGATACGTAATCAATCCGTCCAAACCAGCGCACTCGTCCACTTCATTGAAATGGACCACCGGTTCTCCTTCGAATAACACTCGATCCCCCTGCCGGCTGGCCACCGGTGGCCGATCGGAGTTATTTAACATCCCCTCTACCAGATCACTGGCAGGCATCAGGTCCTTCAATCCCTGTTGATATTGGATCCCGATTAAGTCACAACCAAAATCGTCGGCGATTCGGACCGCGGCAATGTACATCTGGCATTGCCGACGGATTTGCTGGTCGGTCAGGTCCGTTTCATGGTCTGGGCCGGTCGCGAATGTCATCCCCTTGGCTTCCAGCCATTGGCGAACCTGATCGGCTTCGATTTCACTGACCTGCCCGGATTCATAAAACAGAGCCGACTGGCTTAAACGTTCTTTAAAGACGCCGGTCGGGTTCAACAGGTGATCGGGAATAATGGCATTGAACATTCCCATACAACCTTCGTCGAACACACCCATGATCGCTTTGTCGTGGACCAGCTGGTTCGCCAATTCGGTTCCGACTTGGTTTGCCTGGTCCGGTAACGTTGCTCTTGACAATGGATTGACGTGGCTCAAATCATGGGAACATTCCCCCGATTTCAACCATTCGGCAAGACGGGAATCAAAATAGTCATCGCCAAAATCGTCGCTCCAGAGTGTGGAATATTGAACCCCCGCCTTGGTTAACGATCCGTTCAGGTTCAACATACCGACCAGGCCCGGCCACTGACCCGACCAATTGGCCACCGTCAAAATCGGTCCGGTATGGGTGGACAACCCGGCCAACAGGTGGTGGGAATACTGCCAAACCGCCTCGGCCACGATCAGCGGCGCAGTCTTGGGAATATTCCGGAATACCTCAATTCCCTGCCGCTGACTCGAAATGAAACCGTGCTGTTCCCGTTCATCGAAGGCGTGAGCCCGTTTGATTTTGCAACCATGCCGCGCCACGGCCTGGCCCAATGCCTGTTCCATCAGCGCCTGGGCTTCCCAACATTTCTGATTAGCCGACAGTCGCAAATCGCCACTGGAAACCAGGTAAATCTCTGTCATTGCAAAGCATCCAATTTCGATTCATTAAAGTTGTCTTGCACCACCATCGTCATGCGTCTATCGATCGGGTTTGGTCGTCGGAATGATCGGCATTGATTTTGCATCAAACCCCACCGCAAACCGTTCGTCATTTTGTCTTGCCAGGTTGACCGTAATCCTGCCCCTGGGAACTCTGTTGGCACGACTGCGACCATTGTTTGAATTCCTGCTGCATCGCCTTGAGGCGATCCGGTTGTTGCAATGACAGATCGTGTTTCTCTGACGGATCCTTTTTCAAATCGTACAGCGCCCACTGGTCGTTTTTAAACAATGCCTTGTACCGGTTTCCAACCAGGGCCTTCTGTTGCTGGGATTGGAATCCGATCTTCGACGGTCGCTCACCAAGTTGGCCCAGGACGATCGGCATAATATCGATTCCATCGGCCGGCCGACTGGCGTCCCATTCAATGCCGGCTGCAGCCAGTGCCGTCGGAAAGTAATCACTGGTAACGCAAGGCAGATCGGTTGAGGTTCCGGGTTGGATCTTTTCCGGCCAAACCATTAAACCGGGAACGCGGATTCCACCTTCGGTCAAACTCCGTTTCCGCCCTTTCAGGTTCGTTGTTACCTGATTGCCCGCATGGGGAACCACGGCTTCCGCTCGGCCAGCGGTTCTGTTTTCGGGCCCGTTATCCGAACAGAAACCGATCAACGTATTTTGGTCGACACCCAATTCCGTCAGCGTAGCCCGGAGCCTGCCAATCTGCTCATCCAAGGCCGTGATACAACCATAATAGTGGGCCGCCGATTCTTTCGTCTCCGGCGAAAAGCCCGGTATCTGTCGGTACATGTCCAGGTATTTCTTACCGGCCACGATCGGCTTGTGGGGTGCATGAAACCAGATGATGGCAAAAAATGGTTGCCCGTCTTTGACCGCGCCCTCGATGAATCGGAGAGCCGGGTCCATGATCACCCGCGAATCGTCGCCCACGATTTCTTTCGCGTCGACTTGTTGCCCAGGCCCCGTCCAGTAATGGGTACCGTAGTTCTGGTAATCACCCTGGTTCCACCATGTTGGCGTCTTGGCCTCAGTACTGTAGCAAACGTCGAACCCGTTGTCCCATGGCGGAGCGTAGTGCTCGGGCGATCGTCCACCCCGGTTACTTTCCTTGACGGTGTTGGTCAATGTTCCCAAATGCCACTTGCCAAAATGACCGGTCCGATAACCATTGGACCGCATGATTTCCGCCAGCGTTACCTCCTCCGACTTAACATGCCCCTGGTTGGCAAACTTGATGCCGTATCGATACGGATGTCGTCCGGTGAGTACCGAGCCACGGGTCGGTGAGCAGACCGGAGCGCCAGCATAAAAACGATCGAAACGAATACCATCGCGGGCCATCTGGTCGAGATGGGGTGTCTGCAGGTAGGGATGGCCATAGTAGCCCGTGTCGCCCCAGCCCATGTCATCGGCCATGATCAAAATGATGTTCGGTCTTGATTCATCGGCAGCCAACAGTTGACCGAAACCAACCGTCAAAAAAACAAGCCAACTTGCCCAGGCCCAGGCGGCGCATCGACGTTTACCTGTCCGCCACATATGTTTCTACCTTTTCTTAATTAATAGCCTAACGAATCGATCTCATCATCACTGACAACTGCCGAATCCGTTGCCACGGCCATTTTTACAGCCTCGCGAATCGAGCGTTTAATCCATTCATCTTCGCTATTTTCTGCGACCTTACCGGATGTGATGTAGGCAGCATAGATACGTGATGCTGCATGCATGACGACCGACTCACTGTGTTGCAATTTCAGTTGTTTTGCCATGTTTTTACCAATTCATCCGAGTCTAGAAAAAAATTACCGGCTTGTCATCTGGATGTCACAAGCTTCATGTCACACGTCGTCCGATTCCAAATCACCTTCATCGTCCGCCGCCAGCTGCTCTTCGGCGTACTCTGCAAGTTCTTGCTGGGTCGGAGCACCCACAATGATCTCCCGGTCGACCGACGTTTCTATTTGGCCCAATATCTCACCCATTGCCGTTCGATCGAATTTGAAATCATCGATCACCAATTTTCGCTCCTGCTCATCAACCCGATAGGTGATTTTTGCAACCCCTTTTTTTTCCCACTTCCTCTTGTCGATATAAACGACTTGATCGAATTTCATCGTCTGTCCCCAGCTCGTGGCCACCTGCTCCCCATCACTCTCCATCCAGGAATTCCTGGAATTCAAGTAGTTGTACAGGACCGGCAGGCCTACTAAAAACGCGACAATGGCCATGCCGTACTGCCAGATAATATCAGATTGGATAATGGCCGGTCGTTTCTTCGGTTTGTCGATCGACCAATTATTTTCAGCTGCCAACAATTCCCATTTGGCCTCAAAGTCCAGATCCAAGTCTTCGTCTATCACGTCGGGTTTTTCATCGTCGTCGAGTTCGTGATAAGCGTAATAACCAATCGATCTTGCAAGTTCCTTGGGATAGGCAATGAAGCCGTCGTAGAGGCAGTAAAGACCAAACCCCATACATACGATCGCGATCAACAAGAACCGTTGTAAAAAACCGTTATTTGATTCCGCGCGAATCTTCATGATCGATCTTCTCTTTCATTAAATCGTTAATCAATCGCCATTGTAAACGATAAACGGGAATGCGAACCACGAAGACGACCGCCCATGGGACCGAAAATCAAAAAAAACGACTCTGATGAACCCAAGTCACGCCGTCATGCGTGAAACCCTCAGAGGTTCGAAATTACAGAACGGCAGATGGTGCGATCGTCAGTTGTCAATAATCAGTTCGAACGGGCGATGGTCGCTGGTCGTTTGATCGTCGGGGAAATCATTGGGACGGACAATCACATTACACACAGTATTCCATTCGGTCGCCGGGCCGGCCACAAAAGCAAAATCCAGCAGGCTACCCGGAAAGTTGTCCTTTCCGTCTGGTTCCGGATCATACCAGTTACTATCTACCAACTTATCCGGCTTGACCCATTTAAAGACATTGTCATTCAGCATGGCGCGGAAACCGTCATTGCCCGTGTCATCCTTGAACTCGTAGTCAAAATTGTAATCACCGACTGCGACGATCGGTATCGATTGTTGACGGGCCCATTCGACCAGCTGACTGGCCTGCGTTGTCCGGTATTCTGCATTGCCTCGGGCCAGGTGGTTGTTCATTACCAATAGTTCCTGATCCGTCCGGTTGTCGTGCAAATGTGCGACCAAGGGTGATCGATGACGATCATCGTTAATTTCATCCAACTCGAGTCGTCGAACCAGCTTGAACCTTTTGGTATTGAACAGGATCTGCAAACGGTCGTTGTAACCGGACCGCGTGACGATGCCATCAAAGTCATCGCCAAATGCATTTTGGAATTGCTCCGCCGCCGACGGCAGGACTTCACTCAGGGCAATGATGTCGAAGTCGGAAAATTCTGCCAGTTGTTCGGCAATCGTAGCGGGATCACTCCCCTCGGATTCAACGTTCCAGGATAGTATTCGCAATTGGGATCCAGCCGGTTCACTTCCCTTTTCACCGGGTACCGCCACCGTCTCACCAGGTTTGACAGGTTCTCCTTGCGAAATCTCCCGGTCGTCCGTGTGACAGCCAACCGAGAAAGAAACAAAAAACACAACGGTTATCAAAAATCTCTGGGGCATCGAAATCCCTATCTCACCGGCGAAACCAACCCGTCCTGCCTCAAATCCCTTCAAGGATATGAATTAACCAACCAACAGAATAATCATTTTTGCCGACTTGTCGACACGACCGGATGGCGAGCCGCAGCCTGGTGGCCAGGAAAAACACAACCGCCTCATACCGAGTTTTCGCAAACCCGGATTCCAGGCCGGTTTGACGGGGTGCGGCATCGGCAAAACGACGGGCGCACGAAAAAAGCCCGGGACGTTTGGCCCGGGCATCACGAGTCATGGTTGCCTATTTATTCCGGTTTCAAATCGACCGCGTATAAACGGTTGCGATCGGACAGGTACATCACCCCGTCACTAATCGTGGGCGTACTGTAAATCGATGAATAGTTGCGGGTATCGTATTCGCCCACCACTTCGGCCTTGGCTCCATCTGCCTTGAAAATGGTCAGTTTGCCATCTTCATTACCAATCAACAGCTTGCCGTCGACCACCATCGGTGATCCCCAGATGCCAGACAGTAAATCGTGTTGCCATTTTCGTTTGCCCGTTTCGAGATCGACGCAATGAACAAAACCACTCAGGTCAGCCGCGTAGACAAGGCCGTCTACAATCGCCACCGTCGACATCGTGCGGCGATACATTTCTTCATCTTCGTCATCGACACCACCATAATGCCAGATCACCGCTGAATTTTCATTCGGTTTGCCAGGCTTGCCAATTTCGCCCAGTTCGGGGCTGACATCCCCTTTCTTGGTCGCGTCAATTCGCCACAAGTGACCGACGCCTTCGCCATGTTCGGGGTCCTGGCCGACTGCCAAGATCACCGAGTTGTCATAAAAGACGGGTGTACTGATGATGGCGTTCCGCGTGCCCGCGCCACCCAATTCCCATTTGGTTTCTTTCGGGTTCAGATC
>JABACA010000059.1 GCA_014237975.1 Mariniblastus sp.
CGACGATAAGACATCCGACGATAAGACATCCGACGATAAGACATCCGACGATAAGACATCCGACGATAAGACTTCTGACGATAAGGCTTCTGACGATAAAGATTCCCAGGCCAGCGGCGATCCCGATTCGACCCAAGAAAAAGACAAATCCAAATCCAAGTAAGCAACTAATACGATCCCGGCAATCTGCTTGCCATTTACTCAGCGGACAATTATCCTGAACAACGCCTGACTGCTATCAAGTCAAAGTGGTTGTCCACTGTTTTACTTCGCAGGTTGTTTGACCATGGCCCGTTGCCGGTTCCTGATACTATCGGTCGTTTTATGCCTGGGCTGCCATTCGGATGACCCAAAAAACATAGGACAAGGCAAGGCATCTCCGACCGAGTCGGAAACGGTGAAGATCGACAAAACCTCGCGCAGCCCGACCCATCAAGATGCTGCGCCGCCCGCAGCTACGGCTTCCTCCCAAACGGACCCAGCATCACTGAAAAATTCAATCGGAATGGAATTCATTCCGATTTCACCTGGCAAATTCATGATGGGTTCTGAATTTAAAACGAAGCGTCCGGGAGTGACAATGCCTGTCCATGAGGTGACGCTGACCGAACCGTTCTACCTGGGTGTTTACGAAGTGACACAGCAACAATTCGAGCGGGTAATGGGGATGAACCCGACCCGTGTCAAGGGACGGGCGGAGCCAGCCAGCGCTGTCAGCTGGTCCGATGCCGTCACCTTCTGCGAAAAGCTCTCGGCGATGCCGGCGGAGCGGTCTGCCGGCCGTGTTTACCGGCTTCCAACCGAAGCAGAATGGGAGTACGCCTGCCGGGCCGGTACAACGACCGAATACTGTTTTGGAGATGATGCTTCGAAACTCGGTGAGTACGGCTGGTTTGTTGGTAACAGCGGGAATTCAGTGATTGACTTCCAGACGCTTGGCCCTACCGAAAAAGTCCAAGCGGTACAAAACAACAACAATCGTCTTCGCCCGGTCGGCACGAAAAAACCGAATGCTTGGGGCTTGTATGACATGCACGGGAACATGTGGGAATGGTGCCAGGATCATTATGCCCAGTATACGGCCAAGGCTGTTACCGATCCGATTAATCCCGCGCCCGGCACGACCAGCGAAAGCTCAGGAAATCCGGTCGACCAGATCCTGAATGCGGGCCGCGTCGTCCGTGGGGGCGGTTGGCGTGTTTATGCAGCCGGTTGCCGTTCAGCGTACCGCAACTCGAACGATCCGTCTCTGCGAGGTCCGGTCAACGGTTTTCGTGTTGCCCTGAGTACTTCTGGCGAGGCCCCCGCAAATCAATAACAGCCGCGGCTGGGTGCAACCGGATCAAGCCTCAACGGTGAAAGACATTTCACCAATCGCGGCGCGACCTGATTTTCGAAAAGGGCGGGGCATCGGCTGGGCCGCGCCTTGACCGTCGATCGTTCGGCAGCGGAGCGTGTACTTGCCCGGCGGAAGACCTGGCAACAGGATGGCCCAGTGTGCCCTGGACAATCGAATCGGCCAAGTGCGGGGTTGGCCCGTTTCAGGGTCAAAGCCGTAAGTCGGCGCGGGGACCTTATCAGCCAAGCCACCGCCCCAGTTTTTCGGTGGACCTAGAATTCTGGCGTCGTGCCAGGGTGCCTGCAGGAAATATTCATCGTCGGGTGCCAGCGTTTCGGAATCGTCATGCACCCAGACCTGGACCTTGGACAGGCCCGAGATGCCAACCTGCGCGTAGCCCGTAACCGGGAGCGGCTGACCTGGCTTGACCGTGGCAGGCAGTGGGAACGGATCGCAAAAGGTCTTCAGTGGGCTGTCAACGTCGTTATTCTGTTCACCATACGTGTCGTTGGCTTTCCATTCGTTGGACAAGTAGAGATGAGTCAGCCATTTGACGCTCTTAAATCCGTAAGCTTCCGGCACGACAACCCTTACCGGGGCACCCCGTTTCGGTTCGAGCCACTGACCGTTGAGCTTGTAGCAGAGAATGACCGGTGGAAGATCGTGCAGATCCTCCAGGACCCGGCCGACCGGTAGCGAACTGCGGAACACCTGCTTCGGATCGTCGTTGTGGTAGCCGTGATAAAAAACCCGCCGCAAGTTGCGGCCGGGCTCGGTCAGCCAGATAACATCGCGAAGAGGCACACCTTCCCAGATTCCATTACCGAGCGGGCAGCCCAGGTTGAGACAGGTCATGATTTTGGGGAACCGAACGGCGCGGGTCTTGGCCATGTCCATCAGGCGATCAAAGGTCAAGGCCGTATTCTCTTTTTTCGTCAGTTCCCGGCCCAACTGCGCCTTGTTTTGTGGATCGGTGAGAACCTCAAGGCTCCAAGTGTCACGGCTCAGGCCGACTTCTTTCCGCTTCGCCTCATCGAACGAGTGGGGCCGCGGATTCCCCCTTGAAACATCACGGAAATCGTTTTGCAGGGTGAGCCAATCCTCGACCTGGCCAATCTTCTCTTTCAGCACAGCGTCCGGCTCCTGCTGCCGGGCGACGATTGGAAGTGAACTGATTCCGGCGACGCCGGCTGTTCCCAGGCCCAGGAAAAACCTGCGTGTCAGGTTCCTGTGTTCCCTGATAAAGCGAGAGAGTTCCGAATTCATGTCGCGTGCCCTTATAGGGTTTGTTACCTCGACTCAATTTTATACACTCCGGTCGACAGCAGAAAAAATTCATTTGGCGGTCGTGTAATATTCTTTCTGCCCCGTCGAACCGTTTTCCCAAAAAGCAATCCAAATTGCAATCAACCGACAGCGTGGGTAACCGGTGAACGATTGGCTGTCGAGCAAGACACTTATTTCTTGCCACCCCCGAATGCGAATAAAGAGGAATGGGTCCGCACATAAATGACTCCGTCTACGATGGCCGGCGTCGCGTAGACATCGTCGCCCATTTCGTTGTTTGCCAGCACCTGGGGTTCAGGCCCCGTTGTCAGCACACTAATCCGGCCATCTCCGGCAGTCGAAAATATTTTCCCATCGGCCAACACGGGCGATGCGTAGTGGGTTCCCTTGCCACCGGTACGGGTCCGATACACCCGCCGGCCATTTCGCCAATCCAGGCAGGTCATGACACCGCCGTTTTTAACGAAATAGAGATAGGTACCGTCGAACAGGGGTGAGGGAACCTCGGGAATCCCTTGGGTTTCCAGTGTGCGTATTGTGCCGGGATCCACCGTTCCCTTGCCGTTGATCGGAATTCCCAAGATCCCGTGCGTCTGATAACCTGCCCGCCATTTTTCGATACCACCAATTTGGGCCGCCCATTCCCCACTGTCAATTTGTCGGTCCTGGTTGCGATCTGCACGTTCAAAACGGATCGTCGCGCCATTCATGGGTGCTTCGGCACCGTCGGGACGATGAAAAATCCACAGCTTGGGAAACTCTTTTTTACCGATCAGCTGATCATCATTGAGGTCATTTGCTGCCACCAGCTGTTGGAAATCGGGAAACCTGGGACGCAGCGCGGGTTCACCCATTTTATTCCAGGCAGCCACGACAATCTCCTGACCGGCAACGATCGGCGTACTGGTCGCGGTGGTAGCCGCTTTCATTTCCCAAATCTGTGATCCATCGTCCGGGTTGATCGCTTGAATCGAACGGGCAGAATGAACGATCAACTTGCCATCCACAACGATCGGCACGGCAGTACATGCCATTTCTCCAGTGATTTCTTCATCCTGTTTAACTTTCCAGACCTCAACGCCCGTTCGCTTGTCGACCGCCAAAATAAAATGATCAGTATAATTTCCCCGGTACAGAATAACGTGATTACCGACAATGATGGGAGAGGTTGCATTTCCGGAAAACGACTTGGTAAGAGGCATCTTGCTCTCCCAAATCACGTCGCCTTCCAAGTTTAAACAAACCAACCCATACGACCCAAAGTAGGCAGCCACGCGTTCACCGTCACACGCAACAGTACTGCTGGCTGGGTTGAACGAGGGGTGGCCCTTCTCCATCTGCTCCGGTTCCAGGGTCGTCGTCCATCGCTTGGCCCCACTAGCCCGATTCAGGCAAACGACCGCTAATTGCCCTTGTTCCCGGTCAACGGTCGTCAGGTAGATCGAGTCACCGACAATACATGGAGAACTATGACCTTCCTCCATCGGCACCCGCCAAATCTGATGGTTGCCGGGACCAAATTCAACGGGTGGGGAACCCGTTCCAATACCCGAAGAATTTGGGCCTCGGAATTGAGGCCAATCCACTTTGATGCCGACCCCCTCGTCAGCGCCCAATACCCCGATCAGGGCAGGCATCAAGAAATGAAATAGTCGTCGTAATAACGCTTTCATATCGCCACACAAGTTACGTTTTATTGCCGCTCGTCGTTAGAGATGCCAATCATTCTAATTGCTCATTCGTTGAAAATGTATCCACCCGCAACAGTGAATCGATACAAGGTCCAACGCTCAATCAATGTCGTCTCAAACCGATTCCCGCTCACGGTGCATCAAACTCGTTCAAGCCGTGGTCCGCAAGCGAGGCCAGCAAGAAATGGCTTATTGACCTTACAGGGAAACGGTACCCAGTCCGGGCCAGTGTCCGAGATTTCGGATACGCTACTGGCTAGCTGCTTCGAGCTGCTTGGCCGTTTGCAACCTTTTCCTCAAGTCCGATTCCGTACTCTCGCCGATCCGTGCACTCAGCGCTTCACGCAGAATCCCAAACATTCCGGATATCGAGCCCAGCTCTCTTTGATCGACCGTTTGAGCTTTTAAGCGGATCTCTTCATCCGCCATGCGAGCTTTGACATCCTGTGGTGACGTAAGCGCCGCATATTTTTGCAGTAACTCGCTCGCTTGGTCGTAATCCTTGTTTTCCAGAGCTGCATCGATCTCGACTTCGTAAACCTGGCGCTGCGCAACAAGGTTTAATATTTCATTTTGAAAACCGGAAATAATACCTTGTGCGTAAAGACGCGTTTCATCATTAGGAACGGTAGACTTCAAATGCGAATACAAACCTGGAATGATCGGCAATTTTTTGAGTGCTCGGTTACCCCGCTTAACATAAATCAACCTCAATCCATCGGTCGCATGGGGAGGGATTTCCAAAATGCCTCGCCAGTCAGTGTTTCCCAAATACTCGGATTTTTCATCGCGGGTCATGCCTGGCCGACGAGACCATATTTCGTATCCTGCCAAGGCTTTTTGATCATCGTCCCGCGATACCAGTTTGAGTTCCGTTGACGTTTCCGGGGGACGAATCACCAACGCCAGTTTCTGTGCCCGTCGACTGGTTCTACCCGAAAGCGGAGCACGGTGGTACGAGTGGATACTACAGTTGAGAATATATGAACTTTCATTCTGCTCGGCGGATTCCTCTTTTTTGTCAATCGTAAGAAATGTGAAATCAACGGCTTCCAATTTAGCCAAGTTTCCTTTTCTATCGACGCGCCGAATAACAGGCAGGAAGCGATCATCGGGCCGAATCCATACCGGAGAATTGGAATTCGATTCAAGCACCCACTCGCCATCATTTCCTTGAGCCGCCTTCACGCAAGCATCAACGGCCCGCGCCCGCATAATCACACCACCGTCCTCGGTAACCCGATCCACTCGGGCGATCGGCATGAATGCCTTGGTAATTGCCTGAAACACATTTTGATGCATGGACGTTATTTGAGCCGTGTTTCGGTTAACCATCGCGCCCCATTGCTGCGTTTGAATATCAAATTCACGCACCTGGAAATTGATTTGTCCTTCCTGGTCCTCCAGACATACGACCATCAACTTGTCTGCGTTTTTTAACTGCGGTGCATTTTCGATACCCTTGAGTTCATCGGGTTTATCGATCGATCGCAAAAGCTTGTTGCGCCATAGTGGCGGTGCCGATTGAACATAAACCAACCAACCACTGGGATCGATGAGTTCTGCCTGCCTGAGGATCTCGTGTTCCAACGAGTCTTCAATCGCATTTAATCGGGGCGACCCCGACTGACAAATCCAGACCAGCACCTTGTAAGGGTGAAGCTCCCAAGACCGCAGCACGATTTCCGGAACGACCCCTTCCACTTCTTCGGCTTGGGAAATGACACCGACCAAAACTTCCGAGGTACTGTCTGCTTCTCCCCCTGGTTCTCCCCCTGCTGCTGGCTCTGCTGCTGGCTCTGCTGCTGGCTCTGCTGCTGTTGCCGTTTCATCCTGGAGGGCTAAAGGCGTTACCGCGAAACCGGCCGTGCAAAACAAACCCACCAGCAACCAGCAACCAATCGTCAATTTGGCAGACAATGTAAATACAATGTTCAACGCCATCGGGTTAATTTTGCTTGACTTCATTTCTTTACTGCTTTTTTTTGCCGTGGAGTAATCTTCCAAAAATCAACATTTTGATACAGGTGAACGGCGTTTCGCCCCACCTCTCGCAAATTGTCCCTAATCGCATAGTGCTCCTTCAGTTGCCACAGTGGCAAAATCGTAACATCATTGCGGATCTGTCGATGCATCCGTCGCAATGTCAAACCGGCCGCTTGCCAACTGTCTGCGTAACCCAATCGCCGCATTGACTGTTGAACCGGAGCACTGAGGTCATTGACCAAGCCATCTTCTCCAAAAAGTTTGGCGACATCGGTCAACGGCTCCTGCATCGACATCTCGTAATACAGGAAGTCCCAATCGTCATCGGGCGGTACAGTTTGGCCCGGACCAAGTTCGCGGAGTTTCACCTTGAGACCCAATTCCTCCCACATGCGCTTTATCGCGGCACAGGCAATTTTGGGAATATCGTCCCGGGTGTGGCACAAGACCAACGTCGGCCGCTTGATTACCGGGTTTTTCGCACCTTCGGCAACCAAAGCGTCGATCATGGTTTGTTGAACCGTTTGGACTAAAACCATTCCCAGTTTGTGATTGAAAACTTCGGGTCTAACTTTCGTGTTGTATCCATACGCCAATTGATCATTTTCTTGAGTGCCGCGCGGAAACGGACCGCTAATCACCTCGCAACCATCGATGTCGTTTCCTCCACAAATCATTTCCTCCAGGATCAGCTCTCGATTAATACCCCGCAGCAATCCGTTCCGAAAATTTTTGTTCTTGGTAAAGTCATTCCGAATGTTGGGGATCAGCATATGCACGGTTGGCACAACATAGGAATCGACCTGGACCGATGCATTCCCCTGCAGGCGTGGCAGTTCAGCCAATGGGACACGGTCGATCAAATCCACCTCACCTCCAACAATCGCATCAACTGCGTCTGAAGGATTCTTGAACATCCACTCAACAATCTCTGGATGTTGTTGGTCGGCCAGGGGTGAATAGGATGGGTTTCTACCAAAAACCGCGATCTGATCATTCTTACTGGTCATAACATACTTCCCATTTTGCACCGGGGGCTGACCGTCAAAAGGGTTGTCGTATCGAAATTGAACCAACGCTTCAGGCTGAACGAACTGCCGTCGCAGCTTAATCAACACATTGCGGTCATCTTCAATTTCAATCGTATCAATGACCTTGGCAAAAGCCGTACGGTAATCCGGCATCTCATAAGTCCCCATCGCAACCATTTTGCTGGCAAGGTCCAATGCGGTAATCTCGGGAATACCTCGCGCCGGGTCGCTGGGCTCAATGGTGAATCGATACGCGAGGCCATCTTCGTCTGCCTGCACCAATTTGCCATTCAAGAATTCATAGTGGCCGCCGTCGTCGCTCATTCCAGCAAATTCGACTACCGACCGCATCGTCAATCGACCAACCCGACGACCGCCCCATAAATCCAGTCGCAATGGATCGGCGCCCGTTGAATCGTTCGTCACACCCACAAAAACGATAGGAAAGCGATCGACAACCTCTTCGTAAATCTGAAGAGCTTCATCGCGGTTGGCAAGAACCCGGTTGGCCTGCCTCGCTTTCAAGTGCGCTTCCTTGCCTTTATTCTGCGCCATCAGTTTTTTCGCCTCGGCAATCAGTTCGTTACTGTGCTTCAGCAATATCCCGTTCCAGCGATCGATCAGTCGAAGTGACTCTTTCCCGTAAAGATCCTGGATTTGATTCAAGGTTGCCGTCACCTTGTCATACTGGCCGGACTCGAATTTTTTCTTGATATTTAGATCAATCGAATCGAGGATGACATCGATTGGCTTCTTGTTAAACCCTTGCCCGATGAAATTCGGGTCTCGCGCGTAGACTTCCTCAAAAATCGAGATGGCCAATTCGTAATTGCCGGCCAGGTAGTTGAGTCGGCCATCCTGATACAGGCAATTCTGAATCGATCTTTCGATTGCCGGGTTGCCTTTGCCACCATGATCGTAAACGTACAGAAGGTTTCGGTACGCCGAAGCATAATTTTCTGACTGAATTAGCTGATTGGCTTCGTCTATCAAAAGCTGAATGAAGGTGCGGTAAGAAACAATATTCTCATACGGCACCTGCAATACATTTTCATTCAAATCAGGCGCTTCAAATTGAAGATAGCCATTCTCCGGAAGTGGCATCACGGGCGGATCTTTGAGAGGAATAATCTGGATCACCACATTGTTGTTGTAGTCGTCCAACTTGAGTTCGTCGTAGGGCTCGCGATCCACCAACGGAAGTGAGTCGTCAAAGTACTTGGTGTCATCGATCCCTGAAGTTGACTGCTGGGAAGCTTGTGGGGACTGCCCCGCGTTACCCTGAAAGACGCCAGCACGGGTCCCGGAGCACAAAACAAACGCCGTCAAAAACCATGCCGCGATCGCACCGCTCGTCATCCAAAGGCGTTTCTTGCGTTCACCAAGCATGGAGTTCCAAAATACCCTTTTCATTTACTTTTAGTCCATATGTTTCGACATCTACGGCGTCTCAATGACGTGGATTGTCCCATCAAACCCACTGAAATAGGTATTGCCACCCGATTTGAATGGCCGACCGACAATCGGCTCTCCCAAATCGAATCGTTCTTTTACCTCTCCACTGGCGGCGTCAATCAACCACATTTTTCCACTCTGAAAAACAACGTTTAACACACCACCTTCTTCAAACGGGGGACATGCCAACCGGTCATTCGGAATTGGGAGCGACCATTTCTGATTCAAGTCGGCATCCAGGGACAACAACTGGTCATCGTCCAATTTTAATAAAACAGCATCCCCGGCAATCCAGGGCCCAGCCGACACATTGGACGCGATTGGCACATTTTTTACCTGAGCAAGGCCCCCGCTGGATTTAAATGATGCAATTTCGTCATGCGCTGCTCCTCCAATTACCGCATAAACCATCGATCCCAACGAGACACATGGTGACTTGATCGGTGCTTCAATGTTCAAGCTGCTGATTTTTTGCAGGTTACGCGGATTCTCTGTCGACAATTGGTATAGCACGCCACTACTGTCGGGAATCACGAACTGTGTATCACTTAATACGGCTGGTTCTTTCCAGTCGGTGTCGCTGCCGGGATTAACGGGTTTCAAAAACGGTGCACCGACGACGCGGCCCGTCTTGGGATTCACTCGCATGACGTGGCCTTGCCGGGAGGCAACGACCAGATCGTTACCGACCCGAACCGGCTGGCAAGCGGTTTGATCCGCCGGATTTTGCATGGTCAGTTTTTCCGTCGTTTTGTTGGCCAGATCAACCGCCAGAATATCCGGCCTGCCGGCCGGGCCTACGGCGACGACAAAATCCTCGCTGAAAGGAATGATCCGGTCAAACAGCAGGTCTTCTTCAATCTTGCTGGACTTGACCACGTTATCGGAATATTGCGAGTTGGGATCGATCGTAAACAGATCGCCTTGGCTGGAAACAGCCATCATTTCGCCATTGCGTATCATGGGAGCACCTGCCAGCGGCCCGGAGATATCGGAGCGCCAAACCTGTTTAAGCGTCTCGGAATCGACACTCGAGACACTTACGTGTCCCGAACCGGACCGTCGACGGTTATGCACCAGCGTGTTTCCGTATTTGGCCATCGGTCCTAAAAAGAAATCACCGTGGTTCAAAAAGTTCACTTTATTGAATTGTCCCAATGCCCTTTGGATCTTGTAACGCTGGATGCCCTTACCCGCGATCCACAACTGGCTTCCTTCGGCCAATAAAAACAACCTGGCTCCTTCACGATTTTCAAATTTGTCGGAGGCCATGGCACTGATTGGATTTTGTTGATTGGTAGTGTTCAACTCCAAAATTTTCATGTCGCCGTTGTCAGCGGTGATCAACAACCACCGTCCAAATCTGATCATCGGTGTGTTTACCGGCCCGGTCGTCACGCGGCGTATTTTCTGGACAGGCTCCAGTCCCAGACCGTTATCAGTGGGCCTCAGGATATGCAAATCACAAGTATCGGATCCGTTTTCAGCCACCAGTAAATAACCAGACCAAAACACGATCGGTATCGAGATACTCCCTTTGTAATGCCCCAGATAATAGACATCCTTACAGGACATGTCTTCAGCCGAAAGAACATAGAGATTGGAGTAGTAACCGGGCTGATAGAGGTAAGGATTTCTTGGAGAAAACGTTGGATTCACGCTCGTTTTCTGAGGCAATTGAACCGCATTCAAAATCTGGCCCGTCTCCGAATCGAGATTCAGAACCTGCCCGTCAGCCGTGGACAGGACGATCTGTTTCTCGTTGACCGAAGGCGGATTGAACGCATTGGGTAAGGTCGTCCGCCAAATCACATCGCCCGAATCGGAAAATACCCGCATTAATTCATTCGTCGCCTGGCTTGAAATCAGAATCGAGTCGGGATCAAACACGACGGGTTGAATCGAGGTTTCAAAGCCAACAAACCGACGCCACCGCACGCTGCCGTCACCGAGATCCACCCCAAAAATGGAACCATCGGAAAGAACGGGCAACACCTCGCCAGCAAGACCTTCAATCGGATTTCCCGTTTTGGAGGCCAGTACAATCGTCTTCTTAACAGACGTTTCAGGCTCCTCTTGGGACACTGCCACATCAACGGTCGCTGCTTTGACAAGCTGCTGCTCCTGCTGGCTGACCGACTTCATGATATTCCGAAGTTCTTCGCGAGCTGCAAGATCACCGTACAAACGAATCAGCTTGGTGTAGCGCACAAATGCTTCATCTGTTTTGCCTTCCTGGCCCAACTCCTGGATTTCGATAAGCGCCTTGTCGTAGTCCTCTTCCTTTCGAATCAGGCCTTCACAAGCGGCAATCGTATTGTTAATTTCATCGAGCAACTTGGCTACCGTAGCCGATTTGCGGGTCGGACCTGGAATATAGTTTGGGTTATTGACGATCGCATTGGCTTGACGAGCCCACTCCAACTCTTTTTCCATCAACTCGATGGTTGGTTGTTTTTTGGCCCGCTTGGCAATATTCAATGTGGAAGTCGGCAACATATAGGCCAAGTCGTCTCGCACCGGACCAAAGTCGACATCTTCGTCATCTTCCAGTTTCGGCAGTTGACTCTTAGCCCGCTTGATCGTCTCGTCCCAATTCTTGGTAACGTAAGTATCAGCCAGCATTGACTGGACTCGTCGGACCTTGGCTGTGGGAATTTTCTCGTGCTTCGGATATTGCTCCATAAAATCATCAAACTTGTTGATGGCATCTTTATAAGTACCATTTTCAAAACTATCCATTGCCGCTTTAAACCGGTCTTCCGCCGTGACAAATCCGGTAGCGAACACAAGCACCGCCCCGACGATGACTAGAGTTCCCAAAATTCCAAAACCGATGAACAGCCATTTGTTCTGCCACTGATTGGATTGATCACGTTTCCCTGCAAAACCGGCGAGTGTCTGGGGTTGAGCGGGCTGGCCACCCGATTGATATGGATCGCTGGCTTGATAATCCAGCGGGTCGTTCATAGGTCCAGCCATATAATCGACTGGCTGTATTTCATGCACCGCCACGACCCGAGTCGCATCCTCTGCAGGGCTCACCACGGGAACCGCATCAAGCTGGGTAAGCCCCTGATCGACCTGCGTTTTGTTTGGCACTGCCGGAGAGGCGGAGTCCGCATTGACATTGGAGGTCAGATCATTGGTATCAAACTCCCCTTCCTTCGGTTTTGATACCTTGATGATTTCATGCTTGACAGCCTTCGTCTTGGGCGGCTTCCCAGACTTTTCAGCACCAGACTGCCCACCACCGTTCTGGTTAATAATATTTTTGGCCTGCAAGTCCGTCAGAAGCCCTTTTTTGACAAGGTATTTCAAAATTTGATTTACCGACGTTGTTTTGTCAGGATCATCAATTTCACGACGGATCTTGTTGATCGTTATGCCATCAACAAACCCTAGGGCTGCCAGTTTTTCAACCAATTGCTGGGGGTTCATTCGTTACCTCAATTATTCCCGTCAATCCAATTTTGCTATCAAGTTTTCCCGCGTTAGCACTTGGCTAACTCGCTTCATCCCGAGGGACGTATTCAGTTTGGCCGAACGATTGCCGGCAAGAACACCATTGGGTCATAAACATAAATCGACAACCCCGTCTCAACCTGGCTGCACGGACTCAATAATCCTCTTCCATCGTTCTCATTTCAATCTGATCAAAACCGGCAGCATTACCCGCATCCCAAACGGTCACCACTTTCCGATGCATCGAATCAACATGCGCGTTGATGATCAGGCGGGGTGCCCCGGACGTCCTTTTAGCGTCTCGCATCCGGTCTCTCATTTCCCGGTCGCTGGGTGCCACCACTTCCTCGGCATCACGAGATGTCACGTAATAAGTATTCGTTTGATCAATAATGACTTCAACATAATCATCCTCGTCCTCTGGATCCTCGATAACATTGGTGCTGGGATCTTCAATTTTGGATGGTGGTTGCTCAATCGATTTTTGCAGTGTGAAGGAAGCCGTCACCATGAAAAAAATCAACAACAGGAACACAACATCCACCATCGGTGTCATATCGAGGTCATCGTGTTCCGTTTCAGTGTCTTTTTCAAATCGGACCGGAGGGTCAGGATCTTCTTCCTCTTCTTCGAATCCCTTCCAGTTCATCTGTTTAAAATCACCAGGACTCTTGGCCGATGTTTTAGAAACATTAGCAGCAGGCGGATCGCCACCGGGATGATCCGTTTGACTACTGTCACCAAATTTACCGGTGGGTGCCGCCAGACCAAATTCGCCTGATTCCGACGGGCTGTCATCTGACGGCAAGCCTGATTCCGGATTCTTGTTATCGTTCTTGTCTTTGTCTGTCATTGATCCATCGTTCTCATTAAT
This sequence comes from Mariniblastus sp., assembly GCA_014237975.1. Lineage (GTDB taxonomy): Bacteria > Planctomycetota > Planctomycetia > Pirellulales > Pirellulaceae > Mariniblastus. The sequence goes on from JABACA010000059.1 coordinate 13,129, forward strand.
ATTGGTTCCCAAACCCCGGCAAGCATCGCTTTACCAAGCTCTGCCCGGGAACCGGTAGCCCATCTACTGAGTCGTTTCAACAGCAACGTAAAGTTTGCGGGTCAAGCCCAACTCCGATCCAGCAACTCCCCGCTTGACCGTTTCCACCGCACCTGTCTTCACATCTCCTTCGGCCTTGATCAGAATCACCTGTATTTTGGGGTTTCGCGACAATTCATTCTCAACGTATTCCGCGATTTGCTCTTCCTGTTCAATGGCATCGTCCCCCACCACAGCATCCGATTTCGACTTGGTGCGGCCTTTGTAAATTGTATAATCGTCGTCCCCTTCACCCTTTAAAACAACCAACACGACGGCGGTTTTATCTGGGATGGTCTGGCCATTCAAAGCCGGTGGCAAATCCACGGGAAGCTGGGGATCCATCTTGGACACCATCACAAAAAAAGCCAACAATAGAAACGTAATGTCGATCATCGGTGTGATGTCCAAGTCCGTTTCGTCATCCGATTTGCGCCGGGGCAACACATCGTTGATTTCTTGACTACTCATCAGGTATTCCGTGGGGTCGTGTTTCAAAAGTTATCGGCATTAAAGTAAACGGGATTGCATTACTGGCTGATGGGATGGCGAATCGAAGCTTCCTTGAAAATCTCGAAGAACTGGTTAATCCCAAAGGCAACCAAGTCTTCCATCTTGCGAATCTTGATATTAATAAAGGCGACAGCCAGAACCAGCGGAATCGCGATTCCCAAACCGCACGCCGTCGTAATCAAGGCGAACAAAATGTCTTTGGCCAACAGGCCGGCGTCCACCGTTTCCATGTCGGACAATGTCGAGAAAGCCCCCATCATACCGATCACCGTTCCCAACAAACCAATCATCGGAGCCGCTTTAATGACGGTGTAGACCCAGCTCAATCGGTATTCAAGATCTTGCAATACATCGCGCTGAAAACGATCCGCGACCAACTGCTTGACTTTTGCAAAGCCCAGTTTTCGATTGCTGACGGCCAGTTGCGCAAGTTGACACGTTGCCCGGCGATCCCCCTCGCAAACTTCTGATGCCGTTTCATATTCGCCGCGCGACAATGGCTCCTCAACCGCCTCCAAAAATATTGCCTGCTGCTCTTCGTTTTGAAACTGCTTTTGGCGCACTCGGCTCCATACCATGACAACGCAATAGGCACCCCATAATGCGATGAAAAACAAAACTGAATAAATGAGCCACGCGACGATTTCAAAAATGCTGTCCATTACTTGTGTTCTCAGCCCCAACTAAGTTTATTTGCTCAATCTGCCAACCCTCCATTATGATTAACGCACCCTGAATAAACAGTAGGCGATAACCAGGAACGGTAGGTTTTCTAGTTCACCATCTTTCCAGGTCCCCCGACAATCGGTACCGATTACCAAGTCGACCGATTCCCCCAGCCCACCCCTGAAAACGCATTTCGGAAGCAAATGGATCACAAGCTCAATTGACTCGAGGTCCTAATCGACAGCCGGTTCTCAATCAGAAGCAAAACTTGATTGACTCCTGTTGAGGCAATCCGCCGCCGATGGCTACCATTCGGCCAGCTGGTTTTTGAGGCAGGTAAATATTCAACTCAAAAATGCGTACTTCTTGTTTAACGCATTTCCAACACAGAATCTACAAACGAAAGTTCATATCGGTTAATTTGAATTCGAAACCACCGGCCGAAGGCACCACCTTAAAATAGGTTCGCCGAACATCTCGCAATGTCCGACCAACCTCGGTCAAGTAAGCCTGTTCAACCTGCCTTAGAAGCACGCGGGTTTTCATTGGGTAAAACTGCACAGTGAAACTGCCTTCCAGGTCAATGCCATTATTCTTGACCAGTGTTTCGTCCCACCGTCTCATCCTTCTTTTTTCATGACTAAAATAGAGCGTTTTCTTCTCGGCTTTCCGATCCGTACTAATCGTCTGAGGATTCCCTCCAACATCCCTGAGCCTGACAATCCCATTGGTATTTTGTTGGACTGTGCCAATATCAATATCAAAAAAACTCAACTGCTTGGCATACTCGGAAATGTTGTTTGATTCGTAATCAATTTTCCATCGCTTGTGTTCGGGTATGACATCCGCATTGCCTGTTCCGGGTCCGCCATCCCGCGATCCGAACCCGGCACCACGGCCCATTTCTGCCGCATCACCGTCGCGCGCTTCCAGGTTTGCCCTGACACTGGAGACCGCTTCGGTAACGGCTTCCAAGGCGTCTTTGAGTTGGGGTGTTTCTACTTCCGGAAATTCTTCGACCCCCGGCTCGTAAATATCGTCTTCGAAACCTTCCGGTTTTTCGTTACCAAACGGCTCCTCGTAGGCAACCAGCATCGCCGGCTGACGTCTGCTGAAATCAAGAACCATGGTTAGCCAGATTAAAAAAAGCAGGGTCACAAGAAACCCCACCACGACAATGGCCGAAATCAACATGGCATTGAGCGTATCGTAGTGCGAAACTTTGGTTCTGGCACCGGATCCCAACCGCATTTTCGACGTATTAGAACTCATTTTTGCATCTCGCAATTTCGGTCATATTTCACTTGAGAGACCCTGCTACAGGCAGTCATTTTCAATCCAACAATTCGCCGCCGGGACGAATTTTCAAGAACCATTCCGTCCATTGTTTCTTAGCAGTTTCATAGTCTGTTTTGTTCGCTTTTTCAGGAACCTTAATCGAGTTGAGTTTGCGGCTAATCAAACGCAGCCCGTCATGAGCTTCGCGGCAAATCCGCAGGTCTGGATCTCCCAATGCATACAACATGGCTGGAACATTATCCATATCCTGTTCTCGGGCCAGGAACTTGATCCCGATCAATCGCCGAAAGTAATTTTTCTCGGTCACCAAACCACGCATGAACGCCATTTTCTCGTTGCGCGATTTTCCTTCTGCCTTGGAGAAACCCGCAATCGCTGGTCCCATCGATTGAACGATCAACTCAAGCCGATCGTCTTCGATTTCATCGTTCTGCAACATCTGCATCACGTTTTCAATTCCCTGAACGCCCTCCAGCGCTTGCACGGTGCCCTTTTCACTTTGCTTGATGCGAACATTTTCCGCGAAGCCCTGGTTTCCATTTGCCCGCGATGCATTGGATGGCAGCACCAGAACTTCGCTACTGCGAACCAGGAACAGGATGGCAAAAGAAGTAGCGACAGGACGACTGGATGGTGACATAGATCCTGCCTTGAATCCACCGTCACCGAAACGCTTGTCCATCAGGTAGTAGACCCCCTGGTCGTACCAGGTTGGATGTTCCTTGAATTCACCGTCGGCCCGCTCACGGAAATAAGCGTATCGTTCCAGGGCATATAAATAATAGTAATTCCACATCTCACGTTGGTCGGTTTTGATGTTGAAGTACTTGCCAAAGTACTGATTCACGCTGCGCTTTGCCGATTGGATCTTGCCCGTATCAGCATTAACCAAGGGTCCCTTCTTGGAAATCGCCCCTCCCTCCTGGGTCGGCTTTACGTAGATCGATACGGACGGCGGCAACCCGTTTTTCATTTTCCCACTAACACCACGTTTGGAACGCGGCGTCAGCTGCAAAAAATCAGCCAGCAGATACAGCGTACCGGCGCCTGCGGCATGGATAGACAACGTTAATTTGCTTTTCGGGTTCCCGCTGGGACCTATAATTGGTTGGCCACCTTTGATTTGATACCACCAACTCCCCTCGGGCCGGAGTGTGTTAGCTAACCACTCAACAGCTTGCTTGCAACCATTGAGGTCAACCTTGAATCCATGGTGGTGAGCCACATACATAGCGAGTCCGATATATTGCATCTGTGACGTATCGCCAACCGTCCCACGGTCGCCCAGGTAACCGAATCCACCGTCAGAATTCTGTCTTCTCTCCAGCTCACGCAACAATGTAGCGATCTGGTCTTTGTACCGTTCATCATTCACATCACACAGAAGAATACAGGCCAATGCGGGGATGTAGGTCGCATTTTCCTTAAGCATACTGCCAGCGTCCTGGCGATCTAAATTCAGGTTCGCCACGATGCGATCAATCGCCGCCACGACGACGGGATGATCCACAGGAACCATGTTTTCATACCTTTTCGTACACTCGGTGATCGCCAAGGCGGCCAAGATCAACTGGCCCGTTTCCCCGGGTGGGTCAGCGCTCAGATAGGCGACCGCATCGAGTGCCATCTTGCGAACTTGCGGGTGCTCCGGCTCAAATTCGATCTGGGCCAGCAGGGGTTGATGGGAGGCCAACCCGACCAAGAAGCTCAATAGCAAAGCAACAAACGTGATTTGCGGTCGGCTGTTCTGACAGATCATCATGAAGTTACTTCGCCTTTTCCAATTGTAATTGGCACAATGTTCGGTCGACCGGCTCATGTTTACACGAAAGACTTTGTGCTCGCGAATTCAAAATCGATACGCGGTTAACCGGTCCCGCATCCATGAATTTTAGGAAGTTGTCCGAGAAATGGCAGAACAAAATCTCCACAAATCTCAAGCTGAGGCGAAGGCGGGCTTACTATCATCGTAGGTCCAACAATTTTTAGTGTCAACTATTTGCGGTTGGACGAAGGGTTGAAAATCTAGCCGTACCGTAAAACGGGTTAAAAATAAGGCCTCATTCTCAACTTTTTTCCATCTGAAACCCCCGTTCTATCCAGCTTTCGATTGACAGTTCAATCGAGTTTCAAGTAAATTCTGACTCTCGTTCGGCGGAAATGCCGAACTCGTTGGTCAGGTAGCTCAGTTGGTAGAGCAATGGACTGAAAATCCATGTGTCGCCGGTTCGATCCCGGCCCTGACCACTTTTTCGGTTTAACTCCTCTAAATGACACATTTTGTGGCATTGGAAACGCCCCGCCCATCTTGCCAGCTCGGCAAACCCAAAGCTCTCCCCGGGCGCAACTGACCGGCCACGACTCGGCTGATTGGCACCCGTAACGTCCGTATGCGGGGATTACCAATTTAAAGCGGACGATCCCCCGCAGCCAAACAGGTTGGGAAAGAAGAGGGGGGAAGATCACCTCTCCGCTAAAAACCGCTCCAATCTTGGACACGTTTCCAATAATCAACTAAACTGATCTGTCCAAACCGTCGGAGAAATTTTGAACGGACCAAACTAACTGTTGGGAGTAATCAATGCGTCGCCATGCCAATCTATTTCTAATCATCGTGATTGCCGTCTGTGCGGGTTGCGTTTCGGAAAAAAACAAGACGCCGACTCAGTCGTCAAATAACGGAAACGCAGTTCCTTCATCAAACGACGAACGACCGACGATTGCTTTCGTCACCAACCAGATCGCGAGTTTCTGGAATATTGCTGAAGTCGGCTGCAACGATGCCGCCAAGGACTATGATGTTGAGGTAGACGTGCGATTCCCCAACGAAGCAACGGCTACGAAACAGAAACAGATTGTCGAAGACCTGATGTCCAGTGGTATTAACGCCTTGGCCATCAGCCCGATTGATGCCGAAAATCAAAAAGAAATGGTGAATAACTGGGCCTCGCAAGTCCCTTTGCTCACTCACGACTCCGACGCTCCCAATACAGATCGCCTGATGTATATCGGCATGGATAATTATCGGGGTGGACGCCTGGTGGGCAAATTGATCAAGCAAGCGTTGCCCGACGGCGGGGAAATCATTATCACGATCGGGCGACTGGAACAGGACAATGCCAAGAAACGCCGCCAGGGCGTGATCGACGAACTGCTCGACCGCCCCGATGACGACACACGATTCGATCCAGTCGACGGTGAAATCAAGGGCGAAAAGTACACGATCCTGGCAACCTTGACAGACCAGGGTAAACCGGAAGTCGCCAAACAAAAAACCGAAGATGCCCTGAACACCTATTCCCAGGTTGACCTGTTCGCCGGACTGTTTGCCTACAATCCTCCGGCCATCATCCAGGCCCTGAAACAAGCCAACAAATTGGGTGAAATCAAAATTGTCGGATTCGATGAGGACGATGCAACGCTGCAGGGTATCAAGGATGGTAACGTGATTGGAACGGTTGTTCAAAACCCTTATGAATACGGTTACCAGTCGGTCAAAATCCTCTCGGAACTGCTCAAAGGAAACCAGTCGGTCATTCCAGAAAGCAAGTTCATTGACATCTCAGCTCGTTCCGTTACCGCGGATAACGTGGATGAATTCTGGGCCGACCTGAAAGCGAAAACGGGTGCCACCACCCAGTGACGTATGGCCGTTGAACACCTGCTTGACGTTCATCAGTTGAGCAAACGATTTCCGGGAGTTCTTGCCGTGGATCAGGTTAGCCTGAGCCTGGGTCAGGGTGAGGTGCTTGCCGTGATTGGAGAAAATGGGGCTGGCAAGAGTACCTTGATGAAAATCCTGGCCGGCGTTCAGACGGCCGACTCGGGTGATATCCGGATGGATGGCCGGAACTGCCATTTCGAATCGACCCGGGAAGCGATGGATCACGGGATCGTCTTGATTCACCAGGAACTAAACCTTTGCGACAATCTCAATATTGGCCAGAATATTTTCCTGGGCCGTGAGCCTCGAACGGCCGGGATTATCAACCGACGGGAAATCAACCGGCGTTCTTCCGAGTATTTGAAAATGGTTGGCTTGGACGTTGCTCCCACGACGGTCGTCGGCTCGCTGACTATCGGCAAACAGCAGATGGTTGAAATTGCGAAAGCACTTTCGGTAAACGCCCGTGTGTTGATCATGGATGAACCGACCTCCAGTCTTTCGTCCAAGGAAAGCGATGCGCTGTTTCGATTGATCGGACAACTCCGTGATCAGGGGGTCAGTATTATTTATATTTCACATCGACTTTCTGAAGTGAAACGCCTGGCAGACCGGGTCGTGGTGCTGCGAGACGGACAAAACGCCGGTGAATTACAAGGCGAACAGATTCAGCACGATGCAATGGTTCAATGCATGGTAGGCCGTGATGTTTCCCAATTCTACTCGCGGCAGCGACACCCCACGGGGGACGTCGTTTTCAAAGCCGATAAAATAAGAACGTTTGAATGGCCTCAACATGAACTCTCGTTTGAAATCCGGGCGGGAGAAATCGTTGGCCTGGCGGGATTGGTGGGTGCCGGCAGAACAGAATTATTACAATCCCTGTTCGGCATCACACCGTTAATCGCTGGCGAGTGTTGGCTGGAGGGAAAACGGGTACTACTGAATTCACCCTCCGAGGCGATCGACCACGGTATTTGCCTGGTACCGGAAGATCGCAAACAGCATGGATTGATCGTGGATTTCTCGGTCGTCAATAATATCGGATTGCCCAATCTAAAACCGAATCAACGTGGTTTTGGATTCTCCAACTTTGCGAAACAACGACATTCCTCGATCGAAATGTGCGATTTACTGGACATAAAAACGCCCACGATTCGGCAACTCGTCAAATTCCTGTCCGGGGGAAATCAACAAAAAGTCGTGATTGGCAAATGGCTCGCCCAGGATCCCAAAATCCTGTTGCTGGACGAACCGACGCGTGGCATTGATATTGGAGCCAAGGAACAAATCTATAAATTAATGGAACAATTGGCATCCGAGTCGATGGCGATCCTGTTTGCGTCAAGTGAAATGGAGGAGATCCTGGGATTGGCCGACCGGGTCATCGTCCTGCACGAAGGTCATGTCAGCGGTGTGCTGGATCATCAACAACTTAGCGAGCAAGCCGTGATGCAATTGGCAACCGGCAAAGCGGTCGATACTAAACCGAAGGCGTAATGGAAAGCCGATGAGTGAAAACCTGACAGGCTTGGTGAAAATCATCGGGATCTCGATCCTGCTAGTCGTGTTATGGGCATTCCTGGCCTACCAGATTCCGGAAAACTTTCTGAAGCCCAATAACATAGAAAACCTGCTCCGTCGCACCGCGCTGTTTGGCATCCTGGGAATTGGCGTCTCGTTTGTCATCATCAGCAGTGGCATCGATCTCTCGATCGGTTCCCTGGTCTGTTTTACCGCCTGCCTGTTGGCCCTGTTCCTGTCGGTCTCCTACAACCCTTATGTCTCTACGGACGTCTTGGAAATTAAAGCGGCTGAAAAAAAACTGGTTGTCAGGCGGGATGGAAATTTCGAGGTGGGGCAGTCAATCCGGTACTATGGTGGTCGCCGTGCGCGGAATGCGATGCTGACGATTACGGCCATCAATCCGACCGAATACCAGGGCCGACCTGCCAGTGAAATCTTGGTCGACCAGGCGTTGACCCGCGATGACACTGCGGATGCCAGCAACCGCAGTGTGGGCAAGATCGCCGCCATGTACCCGATCTCGCAAGTCTCGGACAATCACCTGGATTTACCTTTTCAACGACTGGGCCCCCGTGACCGCGTCTGGTTTGTCCATCCAGAACGGGGACTCAAGGAAAAAACGGTTGCCTCAGTTGCGCCTTCGATGCAGTCGAAGGATTTGACCGAGGTCAAGTTCACCGAGCCGCTGGATGGAATTGATGCGTCGTACATCGCCATCCCGCTGGCCCGAAAACAGCGGATGTCGGTTCCGTTGGCAATCATCTCCGTTTTACTGATCGCCCTTGGACTGGGAATGATTCATGGCATTTTGATCACGAAGCTAAAACAGCAGCCCTTTGTGGTGACGCTGTGTGGGCTGCTGATCTACCGTGGTCTTTCAAGATGGTTGTCCAACGATCAAACGTTGGGGTTTGGCAACGAATTCGAGGGATCACTCGGTTTACTGGCCACAGGACGTCTTGTCCTATGGGATTCGGGGACCTCATCGTTCGGGATTCCGTATTCGTTCTTCTTCCTGATTTTGTTGACGATCGCGGCCATTATCTTTCTCAACTTCACGATCTGGGGTCGATATATTCTGGCGCTCGGCAGAAACGAGGAGGCCGCCCGGTACTCGGGCGTCAACACGGGGAGAATGACGATATTGGCCTACGTACTGTGTGCCGTACTGGCGGGTTTTGGTGGAATCCTGTTCGCTCTGGACGCCAATTCGATCGCCCCTAGCAGTTTTGGTAATTTCTTTGAACTATATGCGATTGCCGCGGCCGTGTTGGGAGGCTGCAGTTTAAGAGGTGGCGAAGGCAGTATTATCGGTGTGGTTGTCGGTACCGCGCTAATGCAAACCTTGTATAACTCGATCGTTTTGCTGAAAATTCCCGATGAACTGGAATATGCAATTATTGGGGCGGTCATTTTGATCGGTGTCACCTCGGACGAGGTTATCCGAATGATTGCGAACCGTTTTAAACGGGATTGAGTGCAGGGACCCGGGCCGCTCGATTCAAATCCGCGGCCGCACAATAACGTCAGGTTTGTCAAAAAAATCACGATCAATTCCAGTCGGTTTTTCGGCGCGACCGGAACTTTTATTTTGCGATGGTGACAGGCAACCGATCCAGCCGAACAAGTATGGGGCAAGACAACGGATCATCCCGCGTTGTATTTAATGGCTGGCCCCGCTTGGAAAATTGTCACCAAAATCCGCCATCACAAGGTGACTTTTCGCTCCAAATTTCCCCGGCATCGCCTGTAAGTCCGCTTGATCAAACGGACCCAGGCTGGACGGGCCAGCCATCGGAACCGGTGCATTCAGGTTGTGGCCACGCGGGTCGCTAATATTCCGCTCCCGAGTTCTTCGACCCTCGTCGTGCTCCCTCATGCGACTTCTTTGGTTTTCACCGGAAATGGGCCAACCCTTTTCCTGCAAGCTCTCACCGCGTCAGGCGGACCTCAATTCGACGGCAAGGGCAGCTCGATGACATAGATCTCCCATTTATTTGTTACATCCATGCCCGACAGGGGAGATTATCCGTTGACAGCCACCCTGATAATGAGCCAGAATACAATCCGTAGCCGATGCTACATTTTAACGGGCAGGAAAATTCACCAGGCACAATCACTTGTATCCGACTATGTACCAGAACCACGCATTTCGAGATGTCATTTGGAATGAAACGTTCATTCCCGTTTTCTGTTTTCTCCTTCTGGCAGGTTTGACATCCGGTTGTGACAAGCCGAATGCTTCCAACGGTAAACCTCGTCAAGGGAAAGTTGCCACCGAGTCGGCTGGCGACCGCGCGGCACCCGAGCGAGGCGACAAACGGTTGATGGTCTGTTCGACCACCCAATGTGCCGATTTTGCCCGTCAGGTTGTGGGCGACCGATGGGACGTTCATTGTGTTCTGGGAGCTGGACAGGATCCCCATGCTTATGAACCGCGGGTTGCCGATAGCGATGCGGTGGCCAATGCAGATTTATGTGTCAGAAACGGCTGGAACCTGGAGGGACACGAATGGATGAAAACCTTGACAACCAATGCAGGCAAGCCCCTGGTAACTTGTACGGCCGAAGTTGAACCCCTGATGACGGCCGAGGACAATCCGGTGCAAGATCCGCACGCCTGGTTCAACCCGGCCAATGCCTGGAAATACGTCAAGCAAATTCGGGATGAGGTCTGTCGTCTGGACCCCGACCACGCCGGCGAATATATGGCACGCGCAGAACTCTACCGGGCCCAGTTGCGCGATTTGGAAAACTGGATCCAGGAACAGGTCAACGCCATTCCCGAACCACGGGTACTGGTCTCTCACCATGACGCTTTTGGCTATTTTTGTGACCGTTATGGCTTTCAATCGGTAAGCCCGGTGGGCTGGACCACAGACGAAATTGCCGGGACCACGATTTCCGACCGGCAGGCAGTTGTGGATCAAATTCGGGACTTGAAAGTTCGCAGTATCTTTGTGGAATCCACATTAAATCGTCAAATGATCGAGGCGATTGCCAACGAAGCAGGAGTTGAAGTGGGGGGAGAGCTCTATTCGGATGCGATGGGCGGCCCCGGGACGGCTGGAGAAACTTACATCGGAATGATGCGCGAAAACGTATTGAAAATCGTCGAGGGACTCAAGTAGAAACAAAATGAGATTAATCCTCGCTGCA
>JABACA010000005.1 GCA_014237975.1 Mariniblastus sp.
GGGCGGGTCGATCACCGGAGGCCACGTTTATCGCGGCACGAAGTTTCCAGAACTCGACGGGTCGTATTTCTTTGGCGACTACATGACGGGGAACATGTGGCGAACACGTAAAAACGAATCGAATGAGTATGTAACCGAACTGGCCCGGCGAACCGGCCGAAGTATCGCCTCCTTCGGCGAAGACGACGAGGGAGAGCTCTTTCTGCTGAGCTTTGATGGCGGAATCTACCGCATCGTACCCACTGAAAACCCGGAAGACACTTTTAAGGACTGGCCGAGACGGCTGGCTGAAACGGGGCTGTTTGCCAACATGGAAAAACAAGTCCCCGCGGACAACCTGGTCGCTTACGAAGTCAACGCTCCGTTTTGGTCCGATGACGCCAAGAAAGAGCGTTTTTTGTTATTACCCAAAGGCGAATCGCTGGTCTATCACAACGAAGGAAGCTGGACCATCCCTGTCGGAACCACGATCGTAAAGAATTTTTTCTTGGAGATGGGCCCCAAGAAAAGGAAACGAACGGTCGAAACTCGATTGATCAAAAGGACTTCCGACGGCTGGCAGTCTGCCACTTACGTTTGGAACAGGCAAGCCACGGAAGCCGAGTTACTCACTGACGGAAAGCAGTTTGAATACGGAAGCCTTCAGGGAACACAGTCTTGGCACGCCCCTTCGTCGTCCGAATGCGCGGCGTGCCACGTCGACGCAGCAGGTTACGTTCTGGGATTAAACACGGCCCAGCTCAACCGGGAAACAAACGGTTCGAATCAAATTACGGATTGGGTCAAACGAGGGCTTTTGAAGATGCCTGCCGATTCGAATTTATCGGAACCGGATTTGTCCCAGGCAGCGAAATTCTGTTCACCCTTTGATACGACCGCCAACCTCGAAACTCGAGCCCGCGTCTATCTGGACGTCAATTGCGCGATGTGCCACCAACCCAACGGTCCTGGCAATGCCAACATCGATTTACGATATACAACCGACCTGGAATCTACCAAAACAATCGACACGAAACCGACGCAGGGCGATCTCGGCACTGTCGATGCCCGCTTGATTTCACCTGGCCATCCTGAGCGATCGGTGATGCTTCAAAGAATTGAAACAAAAGCCGTAGGCCGGATGCCAAATATTGGCAGCAATCGCGTTGACCAGAAAGGCGCCGACCTGCTGCGGGAATGGATCAAGTCGCTGAAAGAGTGAGGATTTAATCATTGGAGGCATCCGGCATGATGGAATCAGCACCGCAGTGATTTTCAGTTCTCTTATATATCAATTGCTTTTTTGAATTTTGCCTTTCACCAAGCCCTGCCGGGGGCTCTGGATCGAAAGCATGACGGCGCCTCCATGGCCCAGATGCGTTATAATGGTCGAGTTGGGTCCGACACCACCCGGTTTCCCAACACAGACGTTAATGGGCTTGTTGGCTTGGGCTGTTCTTGGCCTAAACGTGCAAGCAGGGCAATACTTCGGGAATTCAGGTTCGCAAGAATGGCCGATTTACGATTCGATCCGGTGTTTGGCAGTTGGGTAGCCATTGCTCGCAGACGGCGGGAACGTCCGATGGAATTTATTTCTACTCAAGAAATTCAACAGCAGATCATCTGTCCATTTTGCAGCGGCAACGAAGACGAGACGCCCAGCGAAGTGGTTGCTTTTGGTGCAGGAGGCGAAGTGCTTACCGAGCCGGGTACATCCGGCCAGTGGGCCGTTCGAATCGTACCCAACAAATACCCATCGCTGGCTGAACCTGTCCAGGCGCCTTCGGGGGGGCCTTATGCTTCATTTGACACCGACGGCACACAGGAAATCGTCGTCCCCTCTCCGCGGCACATAACGAGCTATTCCGAACTGACGCATGACGAAGCGGTCGTCGCAATGAAAGCGTGTCAACATCGCAATCGGCAATTGGCCGCAGACCCGGCTGTCAAGCACGTCATGATTTTCATGAACTGCGGACTTGACGCCGGTGCGTCACTGGGACATATCCACTTGCAAATAATGGCTTCGCCGTTCACCAGCCCCTACGTCAATCGACGGGCAAAACTGCATCAACAGTATAGCGCCCAACACGGCGTCCCGTTGTTGCGGTCATTACTTGATTGGGAAGTCGACTGCCAATTGCGAGTGGTCGAAGAAACGGAACACTTTTTCGTGATATGTCCCTATGCCAGTCGACACGCTTTTCAAATCTGGCTTGTACCGCGGGACAGCGGACCTCTTTTCTTGGACCTCAAAGCCGAGCCGCTGGCCGAATTGGGCCTGTTATTACGGAAATATGTAGACTGTCTTGAAACCGTATTAGACAAACCCTCCTACAACATTCTGTTTCACCAGCCGCCGACATCCGAGACCGGGAGCGCTGGTTGGTATGTCGAAATATTTCCCCGCCTGACACGATCGGCCGGATACGAACTAGGAACGGATGTTTGGGTTAACCCGGTGGCACCGGAGACGGCAGCCAAGCGAATACGATCGGCCAGCAAGACGCAAGCTTGAGAGCCGGTTCAGGCTGGCAGTCGTCAGATTGAGATCGAGCAGATTAATGGCCTCATTTTGTCTTGAATACCAAAGCAAGCCTGTTCGTAGGGCATTTTTTTCGTACAACAGTTTTTGATCCGATCGCGCTCCACGGGAAACGGCGGTTGGCGGATCCTTAAGGAAGCCATTGACCATGACCGCTCCCTCCATTCAGTTGTGCCTGGCGTTGCATAATCACCAGCCCATCGGGAATTTTGAGGATGTGTTCGAAGCTGCTTACCAGGACAGCTACTTGCCTTTTCTCGAGCTGTTTGAGCCGTACAAGCATCTTGATATTTCGTTACACACCAGTGGCCCGTTAGCGGTATGGCTGCAGGGCAGACATCCGGAGTACCTGTCCCGCCTCGCTGCCCTGGTTTCCCAGGGGCGGATAGAAATCATCGGCGGAGCTTTCTATGAGCCGATTCTGACCATGATTCCCAGCCGGGATCGCCGTGGACAAATTAAATGCTATTCCCAATGGCTGGAACAGCACCTGGGCGGAGCGGTTCGCGGGCTGTGGGTGCCGGAGCGGGTTTGGGAATCCGAACTAACGACCGATCTGGCGGTCAACAATATCCAATATGCGATACTCGACGATTATCATTTTCGACGTTCCGGCCTGAATCCGGATCAACTTACGGGTTATTACATAACGGAAAACGAAGGCCATACGTTGCGAGTGTTTCCCGGTAGTGAAAAACTGCGGTACCTGATTCCGTTTCAGAATCCACAACGGACGATCGACTTCTGTCGAGAAATGGCCCACCAACAGCCCGGCTGTGTTCTTGTTTTTGGTGATGATGGCGAGAAGTTTGGAACCTGGCCGGACACCAAAAAGCATGTCTACCAAGACGGCTGGCTGCGAGAATTCTTTGATGCGTTAACCGAAAACCGTGGTTGGTTAAAGACAACGACCCTGGCCAGCGCAGTTGGTTCTACGCCGCCGCGGGGAAAGATCTACCTGTCGGACGCCAGTTATCGTGAAATGACCGAATGGGCAATGCCCGTCGAGAAGCAGCTGGAGTACGACCAGCTGGCGGATGAAATGGCATCGGATGATCGCTGGGCACGAGTGCAGCCCTTTCTCAGCGGCGGTTTCTGGCGCAATTTCAAAATCAAATACCCCGAGTCCAATGAAATGTATGCCCGTATGATGTATGTCAGTCGGTTAATGGAGCGGGCAGAAACCATGTCAATCGAACCGTCCTTGCTGGACCGCGCCCGAGATTTTCTTTATCAGGGCCAGTGTAATTGCAGCTACTGGCACGGGGCGTTTGGCGGGATTTACCTTCCGCATTTAAGAAACGCGGTTTACCAAAACCTGCTGGCAGCGGAATGTCTTGTTGAGCGATCTCAACACGGCGGCCAGCCGTGGGTGGAAGCAACCAAGGAAGACTTCGATTTTGATGGTCGCGATGAAATAAGGCTGGCCAACGATCGCCTTGTCGCCTGGTTTTCACCTTGTCGCGGTGGCAGCATGTACGAACTCGACTTGAGAGATTTAAGTCATAACTTGTTGGCGACCATTCAGCGTCGGCCCGAATCCTACCACCAGAAAGTACGCGCGGGACAAAACCGCGGCAGTGACGAGACGAGCAGTATTCACGATCGAGTAGTGTTCAAGCAGCAGGGCCTGCAACAGTGCCTCGGCTATGACCAGCGACTACGTAAAAACCTGATCGACCATTACTGGGATGATGAAGTCGACTTGGGCTCGGTGGCAGACGGCGTTGCCTGGGAACGGGGTGATTTTGCCGACGGCCCGTACGAGGCAGCCACTCTCGTCAGCCCCGAGTCGATCCAGGTGCAACTCAAACGATCTGGCAATGCGTGGGGCATACCGCTGACGTTAACCAAGAGCGTTATCTTAAAAAGCGGCGAGCCGGAACTGGGAATCAGCTATTTGATCGAGGGGATTCCAGCAGGCAGGAGTTTTCATTTTGGCGTCGAATTCAATTTTGCAGGAATGCCGGCTGACCAGGAAGACCGTTTTTTCTCTGATGCAGACGGCCGGGTGCTGGGGCATTTGGGCAGTCGGCAGGATTTGCACGATTCCGCTGAGCTTGAACTAAACGACCAGTGGTTGGGCCTGCGGGTCGCTTTTTCGATGGACCGGCCGGGCGGGATCTGGGCGTATCCCGTCCAAACCGTGAGCCAATCAGAGAGTGGTTTTGAGCTGATTCACCAATCGTCCGTGGTTCAGCCACACTGGCAGGTCCATGGCGACGGAGATGGTTCTTGGGCGACGACGATGACACTTTCATTTGATGCGCATTCCAGTGATAATCAGAAACACGTTGAGCAGATGCTCGCCTTGAGTTAATCGTGTCGCAGCCTTGAATATGCCTGGTCGATAAACAGTGCCGTCGCCCAGGCGGCATCACGCCAAGCGGGTTTCGGCCAACACCCGGCCAAGATGGTGCGCTAAATAGATTCATGAACGAAGAACGGGTAGAGGAGCCTGGAGCAATACCCAGTAAACCTCCCGGTGTCCTGCAAGAACTGTTTTCGGTGGATGTTCGGTCTCTGGCCGTGCTGCGGATCGGAATCGCACTCCTGGTGATGGTCGACTTGGCCCGACGCATTGAATGGACCCGCTTGTTTCACTCCGACTACGGAGTCCTGACAGCATCTCAGGCAAGTGAATTTCTGGGTCCCGGTTACTGGTCGCTCTACTGGTTAAACGGCAGCCCGTGGTTTGCCTCCACGCTGTTTGTCGTAACAGGATTGGCGGCGGCTGGGTTGTTGGTTGGATATCAGACGCGCTGGATGACGGCCGCCTGCCTGGTTCTGGTTTGGAGCCTGCAGATCTGCAACCCAATGATCCTGACGGCCGGGCACATCTTGATGAGGATGATGTTGTTTTGGATGTTGTTTCTGCCTGTGGCGACCGTTTGGTCAGTCGATGCTTCCAGGAGAAAGCGGCAGGTTGGTCCGCGACAAATATTGTCAATGGGTTCCGCTGCCATCCTGTTGCAAATTGCCTACATGTATTTTTTTTCGGGCCTGGCTAAATGGAACCCGTATTGGACTGGTGGTTCCGCGCTGCAATACGCCATGAACTTCGAAATGTACGTCAAGCCAGCCGGCCAATGGCTGGCCCAATATCCAGATTGGTTGCAGTTCTTGACATTGCTGACGCTGGCCGCCGAGATATTGGGCCCGGTGCTAATGTTCATTCCCCGTTGCAGTGGCTGGTTTCGCGGTTTTTTCATGGGCTTTTTCTGGCTGCTTCATTTGAGCATCTGGCTGACCATGTCGATCGGCCTTTTTTCAATGGTTGCCATGCTCGCATGGGTTGTTTTTATACCTACTGAAATTTGGAATGTTTTGCTGGGCGAGAGGGCCGGTACGCGCAGCGCGCCGCAGGTCATGGCAGTTCGTCGCGGCAAGTGGTTTTCCGGTGGGATTGCCACCGTCTTCCTGGTTTACATCACACTACAGAATATCCTGTTCCTGTTTCCGCAGAAATCCAATTTGACCGAAGCATCAACCAGCCAAACACAGGAGGCAGCGGATGCGGTTGAAATTTTTGGGCGGATCACGATGACCATTCAGCAGTTCCGAATGTTCGATACACCGCCTCTGTACGATCCCTGGTACGAATACGGTGCCACCTTGATGGACGGGCGGCAAGTAGAGCTTTTTACTGGGCTATTCACTCCGCTCGGTCAACGGCCCGAGTCGGTTTACGACGCGATGCAGAACCAGTATTGGCGGCGCTTTCATTGGGGTTTAACGACCCACCCGTCGAACCCGCCTGATAAAATACAAGTCTATGAGCAGATTCGCCAGCGGTTGTTGTTAGAAATCGTGGAACGCTGGAACGACCGCAATCCGAACAATCCCGTTGTCACGGCCTGGCTGAAGTGCTACCTGGAGCCAATCGAGCTGGACCGCGTCGATTCAGAAGAGCCACCTGCAGCCACGCAGCCAATCCTCTGGGCCAGCTACCCTCGACCCTCTGGCGATTCCCCTTAACGTTTCCCGGGCACAGCGGTCAGGATCAACCGGCCGGGACGGCCTTCCTGTTTCAAAGCCTGGTGACGTGCGGCTCGATGTGGGGCCGCCCCTGCCAAGGCTATCGCAGAATTCGAACTTTGGAGGATTCGGACAGAATGGCGAACACTTCTTTGGCCTGTTGTTCACCCAGGGCCATGGATGACGCCGAACCTGGGGCAGCCGCATGCAAACCCATCCCATTGTCTAGCCCAATGTGATAGGGGCCGTATGAGACTGGAGTAATGGACTTGGACACAACCAGGAATTCACCCGGAACCAGATCGGTTTGCGAGTTGATCTGCACCTTGAACCGACCGGCATACAGCTCTTTCCAAAACAGCGTCATAGTGCCGGTGGTGGTGTCAATTTCAGCGTCGAAGGCCCCGTTGATCATTTTCAACTCGTTGCCAGGCTGTAAGGTATTGCGGTCCGGGATTTTGGCGCGGTTCACAAAATAAATAAGATCAGCCGGTACTTGCCATCGCTTTGAAAGCGCCTCCAACGAATCGTTGGGCTGAATGATGTAAGGAAGCGATCTCAAGTGATGCCCAGTTGAGTAGATAACCTTGGCAGCCAGCGAGTCCAGCCATTCCAGCAGCTTTTGTCGATCCGGCTCGTCCATCGAGCTGGCGTTGCGATAAAAACCGCTCAATTGTCGTAGCGCCAGTCGATAATCTCCGTCATCAACCAGTTGCTCCACTTGCGTCCATGCCGCCATCAATTTTTTCGGGTCGTAACTACTGGTTCCTGCCACCGTGGCGATTTCTGATTCCCCTACCGGGCTGGCTGGAGACGCTGGCTTTGGCTTGATGTAGACCAGGTCGTCGATCTCGGGTGAGTCATCAGGCGTTTCCAGCAACTCCTGCAATTCGGCAATCTCTTGTTTTTTCGGCAACAGCCTGGGTGCAACCTGCACTTCCGGCAAAGGCACAGGTGCCAGATCGTCTTGTAGATGGCGCTTGGGAGAGTCGTGTGTGTCGTCTGCCAATAAATCGCCATCGAGAACTTTTTTGGGAATCGTCTCGAGATCGGCAGACATGGATGACTCGACAGCCGTTTCCGTCTGGGCAGCCGGTGGCAGACCGGGGGCGGGCCTGGTGACGACCTGATAAACCCCGTAGGTAACTACCAGTAATATAATGGCAACCATTGTGTTTTTTAATGAATCCACTTCAGTCCTCCTTGACTGACGGCCGCATAAAAGCGGAAACTCGGGTGACCTGGCACCCGTCCAGTTTTACGGCTTTTTTTATTCCCTGGCGCATTTCCATGTCTGACGAACAGTTCGACGACGACGATTGTTCAATCCCTTGTCCCGCGTGTGGCGAAGAGATCTATGACGATGTACCCATGTGCCCCAAATGCGGTGAATATATCCTTGATTCGGAGCGTCGTTTTTGGAGTAATAAACCCAGCTGGCTTGTCCAACTGGCCGTCATTCTGGCAATCCTCGCAGCAATCGGTTTCGTTTTGCCCTGGTTGTCAACGTTGCTTCAGCTCATCGGAGGATAAGCTGCTGTGGCATGGCGTCATCAACCGGACACTAAAACAGCGCGGCGGATATTATGAAATCTGCTGACAGGGATCTAGGCCAATTGTTGGACCCGGCTGTGCGGTTGCGGCCGACAGGATGCTAGCAATAGGAGGATGCTCATGGAGGCGGGCTGTTTTTCCCAGCCAACTTGCCTTGCCGCAAGGTTTGCCGGATCTCTTGCAGTCGTTGGGCCATTGGTCGCTCGTGGCCTCGGTCAAGGGGATGGTAATACTCGCGATCCACACCCAGGTAATCTTGGGCCGCCACTCCTTGTTCGGCGCCATGGGAGTACACGTACCCCTCACCATGCCCCAGCTGCTTTGCACCCGCATAATGCCCATCTTTCAAGTGCTTGGGAACGGGCAAAATGCGGCCCTCCTGGATGTCGCGACGGGCCGCATTGATCGCGAGGGTGGCCGCATTGGATTTGTCGGCACAAGCCAGATACGTCACGGTTTGAGCTAGCGTCAGCTGACACTCGGGCAGTCCAATCTGTTCGCAGGCCTGCGAACAGGCCACGGCCAACGGCAGCGCGGCCGGATCGGCGTTTCCAATATCTTCACTGGCCAGGATGATCAAGCGTCGACACAAAAAACGCACATCTTCCCCGCCCTCTAGCATCCTGGCCAACCAGTAAATTCCGGCATCCGGATCACTGCCGCGAATGCTCTTGATCAGGGCCGAGGTGCAGTCATAGTGCTCCTCCCCGGTAACATCATATTGCATGGCGCGGTGAGCGATGGCTTCACGGATGACGTCGAGGGTCAAGCGCTTGGGTTGTGTCAACGAGACGCATGCCGATTCGAGAACGCTGAGCGCCTGGCGAGCGTCGCCGTCACATACCTCGGCCAAATGCTGCAGCCCATCTTCGTCAAGCTGGATGTTTTGGTCTCCCAACCCGCGCTCTCGATCATCGAGGGCCGTTTGGATCAGTTCGGCAATTTCCTTGCTCGACAGCGGCTCAAACTGAAAAATGGTGCTACGACTAACCAGGCTGCCGTTGACGGCAAAAAAAGGGTTGGAGGTGGTGGCACCAATCAAGGTGACAACCCCCTCTTCAACGTCCGCCAGTAAAGCGTCCTGTTGTGCCCGATTGAACCGATGTATTTCATCGATAAACAGCACGGTGCCATGATCACCCGTTGCCAATCGATCGCGGGCTTTTTGCAGCACTTCGCGCAGGTCCTTAACACCATGCAAAATCGCGCTAAGCTGCTCGAAGTGACATTTTGTTTCATTGGCCAGAACCCGGGCCAGCGACGTTTTTCCGGTTCCCGGTGGGCCGAAAAAAATGACGGAGCCCAGGCGGTCATTGTCGATCAATCGCCTCAACAGTTTGTCCGGTCCGAGAATATGACCCTGACCAACGAACTCCTGCAGCGTACGAGGTCTCAAGCGGGCCGCCAGCGGTTTGGCACGGGACAGGTTTTCACGTTCGGTTTGTTCAAATAATGACATTCAAGACCTGCTGGTGTGACATGTGGATCGACACCGATTATACCCGATTCCCATGACGGGCCGTTGACAGTACGGATCTCCGGAATCGGGCCCCATGCCCCCGGTGAGGGTTATTCGGCGATCATGAACGTAATCAACATCATGACCCAGACCACATCCAGAAAGTGCCAGTACCCTGCACAGTGATCGACGGCCCAATGACGCTCGTGATCATATCGATTTCGAAAGGCCTGGGCGATAATATAACCTAGAAACCCGATTCCGCCGGCCACGTGCAGCACGTGAATCAGGGACAAGGTAAATGACATTCCGTAGATTTTCGTGGACCCGTCGGATTGCGTGAAGTGATGAGCCAGCAGCTCCTGCAGCCCGATCGCCTGGACAAAGATAAAGACAATTGCGGTGGCCCAACCCCACAACAGCCAGCGGCGGAACTCGGCCTGTCGCTCCCGGTGGACCATCCAGCTGGCGCGTTGCAGGAATACGCTGACTAACAACAATAAAACAGTACTGGCCCAAAACGACCAGGGGATAGTCAGGGTTTCGTAGGATCGCTGGATCGGTTGAAACGACTGGACGCGAACCAGGTAGTACGTCAACAGGCTGGCGATGAAAAACACGCTCAGCGACGCGATGAATAGGTAGAAAACCAACTTGGCCTGATACAAATCACGGCGGGCTGGGACCAGGCTAATCGATTGTTTAAGCATGGTTAGTCGTACGCGCTATGCGAATCGTTACACATCTAGGGAGACATGTTAGGTGTATCCGGCTGCCGTGGATATTCGTCGACAGATTTCTTGTAATGGCTCTGGTCCATTAATGTCAAGCCAATGAACAGTATCACGAACAACGACGAGGAAAGAAACACGAGCACATTGAACGGCTTATCCCAGTACATATGCATGAAAAACAACAGGACCAAGGCAGCTTTGAATGAGGCAATTGACATGGCGATCCAAAAACCGAACGGGCCCATCAGCCCCATGTCCACCGTCGACATGAATAGCGTCAGGATGGTTAACAGGACCAGGACAACGAAAACGCCAATTAACAGCTTGGGTGCAGCGGGGTGTGCAAAACCGCTATCGTGATTATGTGACATGATAAGTTTTCTTTACTTATGGTTGGATGTTCGTTTTACAACGGACGCTTTCTAGTCAATTAAATACAACAGTGGGAACAGGTAGATCCAGATCAAGTCGACCAGGTGCCAGTACAAGCCGACATAGTCGCAAGGTCCAAAATAGTCGCTCCTCCAATGCCCCAGTATTGATCGCCAGAGGATCCACGCAAGAAAAGCGATTCCGGCAATAATATGAATGGCATGCAGGCCCGTCATGCAGTAATAAATACTAAAGAAAATGCCGACATCCTGGTCAAACTCGTCGCTTTGCGGGCCTTGGTACGGCGCAATTTCGCTTTCTGCCCTCTGCTGCTCGACCGCACTTTCGTCGTGGTGGTCGACTGGCTTGTTCGTGTGTTCGTCGTCGGAGTGCGTTTCGTTTTCGTAGGCCATCAGGGCCGCCGCTTTTTCGGAGCGACCCCCGAGACCTCCGTCTGTAATTTCCATGTAGAAGTGCCCGGCCAGGGCCCCAATGAAATAGCCACCGATGGCAATCGCCATGCAGGCTGAGAAGAACGACGCATTGGGTTTTTCAATCATTCTCGCGATCGCCGCATAAACGGCAAAACCGACGACCAATAACAGCGGAATAATACTTAACCAGATCAGGTATTCGGAAACTCCCAAGGCGTGTGCCAACGTACCGGCAGGTGCTTCGTGGTGGCCGGGATGGTAGTCAAATGCACTGCGAACAAAGATTCCTTGATCCCATTTATGGGTGTACTCAATCGCTTTGACGCCCAGGAAAGCGGCCGCACATACCATCGTTCCCAAAACGTACCAGACGACATGGCCATTTTTTCCCAACTGGGAGTAGCGCACGGCCACCGCCATTGTGAGGCTGCTGAACAACAGGACCAGGGTGTTGGCGAACCCCAGGTACTTATCCAGAAAAACGTGTGCCTGGTCGAAGATCTCGGGATGGAGGACCCGGTACAATGTATAGGCGACAAACAAACCACTGAAAAACAGAACCTCCGTTACCAGGAATAACCAGATCCCCAGTTTCCCGGAGTCAAATTGTTGCTCCGCAGAGTCAAAGTGGTGTGCGATAAACTCACCATGATCATGATGGTCATCGTGTGCTTCGTTTTCGGTTTCTACTACGGCCATGTGTGGCTCCGAGGCAAATCGGCAATGTTGTTTTTGTTGTCTTAATCGAATGAACCACAATGTTCATTCAAAATGCTTCGTCGTTCCTAGTGCGTTTGAGGTTCGGGCTCCACCTTGGGGTGCTCGCTGGGCTCCATGAATTCACGAAGGACGTAAGTATCCAGTTCTTCGTCGTAAACCATGGATTCAAATTCATAGGGACCGCACAGGACTGGCTGGTGGATGAAGTTGTGGAAATCGGGCGGTGAACTGCTTTGCCACTCCAGGGAGGCTGCACCGAACGGGTTGCCAGCAACCTTGGGCCCTTTGAATACTGCATAAACCAGGACTCCAAATGCCAACACGATGCCCAAACCCAGTACGAAGGCGCCTACTGTCGACCACTGGTGAAAAATGATGAATTCCGGATCGTACGAGGCGTAACGCCGCGGCATTCCCCGGGCACCCATGACGAACTGTGGAAAAAACGTCACATTAAAACCTAGGAACACCAAAAAGCAGCTGAGCCGCCCCAGGTTGTCGTTGTACATCCGGCCAAACATCTTGGGCCACCAGTGAAAGACGCCTCCCAATAATGCCGTCAAAGTTCCACCCACCATGACGAAATGAAAGTGAGCGACGATAAAGTAGGTGTCGTGCAGGTGGATGTCCGTTGACAAGGCGCCCAGGAACAGGCCGGTCAGCCCGCCAATACCAAACAGGAAAATGAACGACAGTGCGTAGCACATGGGTGTCGTCAGGGCGATGGATCCCTTGTACATCGTTGCCAGCCAGTTAAACACCTTGACCGCTGACGGTATGGCAACGGTAAAGGTGATCGCGCTGAAGATCAACGTGACCACGACCGATTGCCCGCTGGTAAACATGTGATGACCCCAGACCAGGAACCCCAGCACGGCGATGGCAACACTGGAAAACGCGATAAAGGAATAACCAAAAACTTTCTTTCGACTGTAAACAGCAATCAGCTCACTGATCACACCCATTCCGGGCAAGATCATGATGTAAACGGCTGGGTGGGAATAGAACCAGAAAAAGTGCTGGAACAATACCGGATCACCCCCGTATTTGGGATCGAAAATCCCGATGTGCATGCTCTTTTCAGCAATCAGCAGGAGTAACGTGATACCCAGAACGGGCGTTGCCAAAATCTGGATGATGGCCGTTGAATACAAGCCCCACAGGAACAGTGGCATCTTGAACCAGCCCTGGCCTGGCGCCCGCATCGTATTGACCGTCACCAGGAAGTTAAGCCCGGTAAAGATCGAGCTGAATCCAAGCACAAACGCGCCGAATGTTGCGTAGATGACCCCGGTATCGGTCTGGATCGAATACGGTGTGTAAAACGTCCAGCCGGTATCCAGCCCCCTACCCGAGAGGATGGCCCACAACAAAAACCCGGTCCCAATGACCCACAGATAAAAACTGCACAGGTTCAAGCGGGGAAACGCTACATCCTTGGCCCCCAACATCATCGGCAGGACAAAGTTACCCAAAGCGGCCGGGATACTGGGGATGATGAAGGCAAACACCATCACCGCACCGTGCAGCGTGAACATCTGGTTGTACATTTTGTCGGAGAGCAGCTCCGAGGTGTTGGTCCACAGGTTCGTTCGTAAAACCAGTGCAAAAACTCCGGCCAGCAACAGGGCGAACGTCACACCAATCAGGTACATGACGCCAATTCGCTTGTGATCCAGGGTGAAAGCCCATGAGCGAAACCCCTTGGAGCAGTTGAGGTAGTTATTCTCGGCGTGCCCAAAGAGTTTTTTTCGTTCTGCTGCAGTTGCCATCTTGGTGACCTCGATTCAAAGCAATGTCGCTTTGATTATCTAATTAATTGTCTTTGTTTTCGGGTTTCTTGTCGGATTGATCGTCGGCCGTTTTGTCGTCGGCCGTTTTGTCGTCCGCCGCTTTGTCGTCCGCCGCTTTGTCGTCCGCCGCTTTGTCGTCGGCCGTTTTGTCGTCGGTTGCTTTGGTGTCGGTTGCTTTGTCGTCGGTTGCTTTGTCGTCGGTTGCTTTGTCGTCGGATCGTCGGCCGCCTTGCCGTCGGTTGCTTTGTCGTCGGTTGCTTTGTCGTCGGTTGCTTTGGCAGGATCGGCCGGGCTCGCTCCGTCAGCCGGCTCCGGTTCCACCACCGTATCTTCAGCGGGGAATTTCGCCGGGTCTTTCAGGTAGCGGATATAGTCGATCAGGTAACCGATCTCCTTGTCGTTCAACTTGCCCTGGAACGAAGGCATCTTGGAAACCGTACCAGTCGTTCCATAGTTTTCCACCAATGTCTTGCTGGGCTCCAGGATCGACTCGCGAACATAGTTTTCATCGACCTTGACCGTTGTCCCATCGGATAGTCTTTCATCGGTACCCCAGATCGTGTTCAAAGCGGGCCCCGTTTTAACACTGCCGTCGATGCCGTGGCAGCCCGAGCAATTGATCTGAAACAGGCGTCTGCCATTGACCCAGCCAACGTGCTTTTCGTTTTCCCACTTGGTTGTGTTTTTTCGGTCTGCCTCGTCTTTGTGAACCGTACAAACCGTTCTCATGCGCGAGTGGCCTGTGCCGCAGTACTCAGCACAGGCAAGTCGGTAGGCGCCCACTTTGTTGGGAGCCAGATAGGCATAGGTGTATCGGCCCGGAACAATATCCATTTTCTGTCGGAAAGCGGGAATAAACAGACCGTGCAACACGTCGTCTGACTGCATGATCAGTTTGACGGGCCGGTTGACAACAATATGCAACTCTTTGGAAACGTCCCCATCGGGATAGACGAATTTCCAGTTGAACTGGTTGGCCGTAACATAAATCTCCTCGGAGTCATCCAAGGGTACCCGCATTTCAAAATAACCCTTTGCGCCGGCGTAAAAAATCCAGACCAGGATAATGCTCGGAATGACCGACCAGAAAATCTCGAGGGCCGTATTGTGGGACGAGCTGGGCTCCGGATCGACGCCTTCGCGCCGTCGGTACTTGATCATGAAATAAACCATAAAGCCGATGATGAGCACAAAAAACACGGTCGAGATCCACAAAATCGCCATGTACAGGAAATCGTAATCCCTGGCAAACGTACTGGCCTGTTCGGGGAACCAGTAACTGCCCTGGTGAACCACAGAGGATTCGGGCATCGGGATGTCGTCTTGGATCGGCAGGTCGTTTTGGGCCAACATGGGAGCAACAAATAAATTCATGGAATCAAAACCGGTATCAAGGTGTTGATGGATGGGTTGTTATTTTTTCATGTACGTCCGGCACTTGAGCAGCAGGGCTGCCATTGCGCCGGAAGAACCAGTAAGGCACCAGTGCGATCAAAAGTGACAGCGCGGTAATCGCGCCGGCAATTCGCATGATGCCCATGATTTGCGTTGTATATTGCCCAGTCGATTCGTCGTACACGAAGCAACCGAGGGCGTAGCTGAGCTGGTTGATGGGCGAGCCAATTTTTCCCTCGGCCGCCTCGATCAAGGCCCGCTCGATGGTGACAGGTTTGTAGTCGAGCCCGTGAATGTAGCGAACAATTTTCCCCTTGGGAGAGATCAGAAAGAACACGGGTGGATGGGAATACAGTTTTTGATGCCTAATGTATTTGTACTTAAACCCACAGCTGTCAGTCATGAACTGGATCGTGTCCGGGTCGGCCACCAGGAAATGAAAGCCATCTTCGGAGCCGCGGCGGTTATACATCTTGGTGTAGACCTGCTTGGTTGCCTTTGCCCGAGAGGTCTGTTCCAGCGGATCAATACTGATCGAAACGACCTCGAAATCCTTGCCCACCGAAAAATCGAGCTGCCCCAGTGCCAAGGTCATGTTTTCCAGCTGCACACTGCACAGCTTTGGGCAGTTGGAATAATTGAATGAGAGAATGACCGGCTTGTTGCCCTCAAAAAAGTCACCCAGCCGAACGTAACGATTGTGGTCGTCGTGGAACTGCGTGTCGAGTTCCAGCATGTCTCCCAGCCTGGAGACAACCTCAACCCCCTTGGTTGCTTCCGGCTCCCGGTTCAGTTGGCCGTAAACAGGCAATGCCATCATTCCCACGATGGCAATCGCAAACAACGAGCAGGCCGCATTTCGAATTGAACAAGCGTTCGGTTTCATCAGTTAATTTGAATCTCTATGGTTCAGGTGGTTGCGTTAATGGGGTTTGTCGGGCGAATCGGCCGGTTTATGACCGTACTCTGCAATCACTTTGTTCATCGAATCTTCGATGGAAATCGTGCCGGGCAGGTCTCCGGTCAGCATTGATTTCTGGTCTTTTATCAGTTTGTTGATCGGGGTGTTGGGGTAATCGGTGATTCGCTCACGAATGAAACTACCTTGCCACTTGTAGCAAAGGCCCTGTACGAAAGCGATCGTCAAAAACGTCACGATGGCCGAAATGACACCCACCAACAGAATAACCGGCGTGTTGAGGTCGTCATAACCTGGTTTGTCACCATGCCCACTGTCGTGGACGGCATCGTCCTGGTGATCGTGATCGACTGTCTCAGTTGTCATGGGTTTAATCTCGAACGGTTTTCCAAGGGAAATAAAAATCGGGTTTAAGGATTGTGGTGGGCCAAGGCTTCGCCCAGCCTGGGGTCCTTTAGCGGTACCAGCGGACGGTCGCGAGCGATCAGGCAAAACAATGCAACAAATACGCCAGCCATTCCAATCGCACAGGGAATATCGATCAGCGGCTTAAAGTGCATCGCAAGCCCGGCTGCCGGACCGACGTGGTCGGAGATGATATCCGAATATTGCGGCATCACGATCCAGTAATGATCAACCCAGTGCATGACCAACAGATAGATCGCGGCGTAGACCAGGAAGTTCTTGCTGCGGCGTACCGTACGGGCCATCAGCGCGAGCAGTGGAATCAAAAGATGGCCAAATAGCAGCAGCAAGGAAAACCACTGCCAGCCTGTCATCACACCGTCGGGTGCCGGGTTGATTCGCCAGGCAAACCAGAACGTCTCCTCCGGAATGTTCGCGTACCAAATCAGCATGAACTGGCTGAACGCGATGTAGCCCCAGAAAATGACAAACGAAAACATCAATTTTCCCAGGTCATGGTAATGCTCAACCGTTATCTCATCCGTGACTCGCCCGCTGCGTTGCAGCCACAGGCAAATCAGGGTGATGGCGGCCAAGGCGCTTAACACGCCACCCGAAAAGAAATAAACGGGCCACATGGTGCTAAACCAGAATGGCGCCAGTGACATCTCAAAATCGATCGAAGAAAAGACGAGCGTGGCAGCAAACAAGATCATCATCCAGGTGCTGTGTTTTTGCATCTTGGCGGTGAGGTTCTTGTCGCCCGTCTTGTCCTGCTTGAGTGAGTTGCTCAAAAAGAACCAGGCCATGGCGCCCCAGATCGCGAAGTAAGTCACCATTCGTCCAGCGAAGAACCAGCGGTTCAGATAATACGACTTCAGTTCTTCGATCGGCGGCGGGTATTTGGATGCATCCAGAACCGCTTGCTTTTCAGCCGCATCGCCATGGATCGACCAGCCTGGCTGGTTCCATACGTATACTTCGTCCGAGCCAGCCATCAACGGTATCAGGATCGGCAGGTACAGGATGAACATGGGCAACGTGCACATCGCGATGATCTCGGCGATGCGACGCACGGTAACGCTCCAGCCAGCTCGGGTCAGGTGCATCACGATGACAAAAAACAGCCCCCCCAGGCAGAGTGACATCAAACAGCAGAAACCGGTCAGGTAAGCAAACGAAAAACGTTGCATGTTGAAACCGGAAAAAAGCAAGGCACCCCCGATTCCGGCTGCCGCAACAATCAACGAAATGGGAATCAGCCGCAAATAATTGTCTTTGAGTGAGACAATCGGCGACGTGATTTTTGCTGGTTGTACTTCGTGCATGTTACTATCGCAAATTAACCGTTGTGAATTTGGTATGTCCTAATGTCTGTTCGTCTGTTGCCCATGCCTTATTCGGCAACGGCTTTTTCAACCGCCTTGGTCATCGTCGTTGGTTTGATGCCAGTGCCTTGTAAGGCGCGAACATAAGCTACGATCGCCCATCGATCTTCGACGGGGATCTGTGATTTGTAGGGCCCCATCGTGCCTCGTCCATTGGAAATGGTGTCGAAAATTCGGCCGACAGGGTTCTTTTTAGTTTCTGGATCATTCAGTGATTTTGCTGCGGTCCATTGGGCCTGTCCGGATGCAGCCAGCGCCATGGCCCGTGCGTTGACCAACCCGTCTCCGTTGCCAGCGTAGCCGTGGCAAACCGAACAATAAATATTGAAACGTCTCTGCCCGCGTTCCAGCAGAGCCTGATTCACATGCACGTTGGCCGGGAACTGGGTCACCCAGTCAGGCTCCGGTGCTGCTGCCGGATCGTCTTTGGCCGGTTCTGCCGGTTTGTCTTTGGCCGCTTCGTCCTGGTGTGAATCATCCTGGTGAGCCGCATCTTGCAGTCCGGTGTGAACTCCCGCCGTGGAGATGGTTGCAAATGATTCGGTGCCTGACTTGATGCCCCGGAAATACTCGCTATCCGTATACAGGTCTCCGCGGGCAATCGTTCCCGGGATCGGCTCTTGCATGGCCCGGCCGTCGACAAACAGGAAATTGGGGTGTTGTTCATCGCCCAGGTTGGGAGCCAGTGTCTGGGTCTTGTACTTTTCCTGCCAGTCCATGTCGGGAACGACATGCAATCGCGGTTTTCGGCTGGTCATGCCTTCCGCCCTGAAAATCAGGACGGGTGGAATCAACAGAATCAGTGCCGTCATCAGCCCTGCCAGTTGCAACCAACTGGGAAGTTGCTGATCCGTCAGGTCTTCATTGACCTCTTCAACGACCGAAGCGCCCCACTGGCTGAGCTGGGATTCGGTTTCCTCGCGTTTGAATTGAGGGTCTTTGGTCTCGATCAGCAGAAAAAATTTGTCGTTCGTGACCCGCTTGAATCGGGAAATGCGGTGCAGCGGGTTGGCCAGTCGGGGCAGCCGGTTGAGTGCCCACATTCCCAAAAAAGTCGCAATCGCGCTCGACAGAATCACGATTTCAAAGGTGACTGGAATATTGGCAGGCAGACTGAAAAACGGCTTGCCACTGATCATGAAGTTGTAGCCCGGGAACAGTGGCGACCAGTCACCGGCGTTGGCATAGTACTGCATCCCCAAGCCAACGGCACAGCCGGTCAGCCCAATGATCAACACGAAGAAGGGCAAGATGGTGCGGGGAATGCCAAGCGCAGGATCGATTCCATGCACCGGAAACGGCGAATACGCATCGATTTTGTTATAGCCCGATTCACGCGCTTCATTACAGGCACGCACCAGCGAACCGGGGTCTTCGAACTGCGCCAACAGCCCTACCAGTTTCTGGTCTGCCGTTTCTTGATTTTGTTTTTCGGTCATCTATATGGCTCACTGTGCAGGGTGCACGGGTCACAAAAATTCAGTTTGTTAGTGTTCGTCACTCTTAACAGGTATGACGTTTTTGACTTCGGAAATGGCGATGATCGGAAGGTATCGACAAAACAGCAGGAAGAGCGTCGTGAACAATCCAAAACTGCCAATCAACATCATGACATCAACCCCGGTGGGATGGAAATAATGCCAACTCGACGGCAAAAAATCGCGGCAAAGCGAGGTGACCGTAATCACAAAACGCTCAAACCACATTCCAATATTGACAAAGATGCAGATGACTACCATTGCAATCGTGTTGGTCCTGAAAAACTTGAACCAAAACAACTGTGGAATAAATACGTTGCAGGAAACCATGATCCAGTAGGCCCAGGAAAAATTACCGAAAGCGCGGTTGTAGAACGCAAAACGCTCGGGTGCGACGCCGGAATACCAGGAGATAAAGAACTCGATGCCATAGGCCATGCCCACCATCAGGCCCGTGGCCATGATGATCTTGTTCATGTTTTCCAGGTGGCGAATCGTTATCAGCTGCTGTAGCCCGTATATTTTTCGCGCCGGAACCAGCAAGGTGACCACCATGGCGAATCCGGAGAAGATAGCACCCGCCACAAAGTAAGGCGGGAAAATCGTGGTATGCCAACCGGGTACCTGCGAGACAGCAAAGTCAAAACTAACGATGGTGTGAACACTCAACACGAGCGGCGTTGCCAAGGCAGCCAGGATCACGTAGGCCGCTTCGTAGCGGTGCCAACCCCGGGCCGAGCCGGTCCAGCCGAGTGACAACAGGCTGTACACCATTTTCCGTATCTTGGTTTTGGCGCGGTCCCGGTACGTTGCAATGTCGGGCACCATGCCCATGTACCAGAATAGCAGTGAGACAGTGAAGTAAGTCCCGACAGCAAACACGTCCCATAACAACGGACTGCGGAAGTTGGGCCACATGGCCAGGTGCTCTGAGGGCACCGGGAACAGCCAGTAAAATACCCAGACCCGACCAATGTGAATGCCAGGAAACGTACCGGCACAAATCACCGCGAAAATAGTCATCGCTTCAGCGGCTCGGTTGATGCTGGTTCGCCAGTTTTGCCGGAACAGAAACAGGATCGCGGAAATCAGGGTGCCCGCATGACCAATTCCGACCCAAAAAACAAAGTTGACAATCGGCCAGCCCCAGTAAGCCGGGTTGTTATTACCCCAAACACCAACCCCTTTCATCAACAAGTGGCCAATACAGGCGCCCAGCATCATCAACAATGATATGGCCAGGATCAGCACCAACCACCAAACCTTGGGCGCTTTGTCGGCCTCCCAGACAGAGCAGACTTTATCCGTTACGCCTGCATAGTCCAAACCGCCAAGCACCAGAGGAGCGCGATGTTCTGGATCCTCGATCGTGTTATCCAAAATGGGTTCTACGGTTGTCGCCATTTACTCGATTCTCGTATGAGGTGTTTTTTGTCTTGGTTGCCGCGCCAATCCATTACTTAGGCACGGTGTGTTTTTCGTTGTGGCCGCGAATTGAGTTGCGGTCATCCGTTTTAACCAGGGCCGGGTTCACATTGCGAACACGCGCCAGGTAAGAGGTGCGGGGTATCACATTCAGCTCGTCAAGCAGCGCATAACGACGTGGGTTGTCATACGCCTTTCGAACATTGCTTTTGCGGTCGGCCAAATCGCCAAACTGGATCGCGTCGGTCGGGCAAGCATCCTGACAGGCCGCGCGAATTTCATTGGGGCCAATCGGCCGTTTTTCGTTTTTGGCAGTGATCTTGGCGTGCTGGATTCGCTGGACGCAGTAGGAGCATTTCTCCATGACACCACGGCTTCGAATCGTTACCTCCGGGTTCATCATCAGGTTTTGCATCGCCAGGTCAGCGTCGGACATCTTGTTGGCGCCCGGGTATTTGAGGAACGTTACCGCGTCGGTGTAGTTGAAGAAATTAAATCGCCGCACCTTGTAGGGGCAGTTGTTGCCGCAATACCGGGTGCCGATACAGCGGTTGTAAACCATGTCGTTCAAGCCCTCGGAACTGTGGACCGTGGCCGCCACGGGGCAAACCGTTTCACAGGGCGCATTCTCACAATGATGACAGGCCACCGGCTGGTGCACGATCATCTTGTCCTTCGCCTCGTCGTTGTAAAGATTGTTGCCGTAGTACCGGTCGATTCGGATCCAGTGCATTTCACGGCCCCGCCACACCTCGGCTTTGCCGACCACGGGAACGTTGTTCTCGGCCTGACAGGCCGTTAAACACGAGTTACAACCGGAGCACTTGGTCAAATCGATCGTCATGCCCCAGCGGTGGCCCTGGTTGGGATCGTCGGGCCGAAATTCGTAGACGCGGCGGGCCCCCGGCGTGATATCAAAATTCTGATGGTGTAAGTGGAATGCTTCTGGCCAATGTGCATGCCCGTGACCATCGCCATGGTCGTCATGGCCTGCTGCATGATCCGCATCTTGAGGGTCGTCATCGACAGGTTGTAAAAACGAGACGTTGTTGATGACAGGCAAGGCGCCCGACACGACTGGCGGCTTGGCTCCATGTGCGGCGTGTCCCTCTGCGTGATCATCAGAATGTTCAATGGGGTGTTCGGCCAGGAACGACTTGTAGCTCTCAAAAGAACCTTCCCGGATCATGGCGCTGCGACTGGACTCCGTTTTTGTCGTGTCCTCGAACATGCGGTTCTGAATCTCGTTGCGCCCCACCGAATCAATGTTCCAAGGATCTTGAACCAGAGCCAGCCGGTAGGCCGTCCCCGTCTCGGTGGGCTCCTGAACCGGCACGAAGTGCCAGCTCTTGGCTGTCCGCAATGGATTAACATCGACACCAACCGGTTCGACCCCCGTATTGCCATCGCCACCCACACGCCCAGCCGCAGTACGCCCGTAGCCAATCGCGACCCCTAGAGATCCGTCGGCTTGTCCAGGCTGAATCAGGACCTGCAGCCCAACCACCTCGTCGCCCACTTTGACGTTGGCGATCATTTGGGTTCGGATGCCACTCTTTTTCAATACGTCGTATGTTTTGGGGCTGACCAACAACGCGTTGTCCCAGGTCAGCTTGGTCAGGAAGTCGGGCAGTTCCTGCAGCCAGGCATTGTTGGCAAACCGGCCGTCGTACACCGAGCTGCTAGGTGTGAAAACCAGCTCCAGCGTTGATTCATCCCAGTCTTTTCGCCAGCCGTCCGTTGCGGCTGGCATCGAGACGCTGTCAGCCAATGTGACCGTCACCGGCTTGGCTGCCGAGTCTTTGATAAACCCGTCATGCACTGACAGGGCCCAATCTGTGTCTGACAGGCCGGAATTTTCTTTAACAATCGTCATCCCGTCGGTGGTCGGCAGTCCCATCCAGGTCGACAACAATTCAATTTCCGAGAGACTGTTGAACAGCGGCCGGATCATTGGCTGGGACAGGCAGACGGACCCATCGTAAGCGTAGCCATCGCCCCAGGTTTCCAGCTGATGCGATGGATTGCCAATCCACTTGCAACAGCGGGCCGTTTCGTTGCGGTATTGACCCAGGTAAATCGTATTGCCAACCGCCTTAAGCTTGTCCTTGATATTCAATTCGTGTGGCGCCGTGTATGCCGGATTGCCGCCCACGATCACTACCGTCTTAAAGTCGCCGTTGGCAAAGTCCCGGATCGCTTGCTGGTGGTTATGTGTGTCCGACTCGGGCAGCTCGGTCCACAGGATCGTTTTGCCGTGGTTGCCGAGCTTGTCATTCAAAGCGTGAACTGCGGCGTGAACGGCAGCGGGCTGGCGCTCTCCGCAGATGATCATTCCCTCGCCTTTGTGATCCGACAGGTCCTGGGCCATGCAGGCGAGCATTTTTTCAAGATAAGGAAGCTTGGTGTCGATCTTGCCGGAAGCCGCATCGATGGCCGCTGCCAATGAACCGACGAAGCCGGCCATGTCTGTACTGGTAACCGAAATGCGATGGTCGGCTGCCGAGCCGGTGTGTGTGAACTGGCTTTCGACCGCGTACAATCGACTCATCTTCTCTTCATCGGGATCGCGATTCTTGGCGAACCCGCCAACATTGGCAATGCCGTTGGGGTCCATTTGCAGCGGGTCGGCGTCGATCGTCAAAATAATTTTTGCCTGATCGAACTGGTAATGGGGCCGCAAGGGCTTGCCGAATGCCTGGCGGGATCCTGCCAACTGGTTGTCGCTGTTAATCGACGCGTAGACAAACCACTTGGCCCCCTTGGCCTCCAGCTGTTTTTTAATTTTCATCAAGCTGGGTGAGCTGATCTGTTCGGAAAGAAATGCGACCGAAGAAAGATCTTTGGCAGTCAACAATGGCTGGGCATATCCATACAGGGCCTCCCAGTTCTGTTCATTGTGAATGGCGTTTGGCTTCAGGTCCGTGTCGTCCCTCCGCATTGGCGTTCGCAAACGCTCGGGGTCATAGACCTCGAGAATACGAGCCTGGGTATAGGCGGTTGAGGGACCGAGGGAATTGGGGTGCTCCGGGTTGCCATCGAGCTTGATCGGCCGGCCGTCGTAGCAAGTCGCCAGCAACGGCTGCGCAATACCACCAAAATCAAGCGTAGTCGCAAATTTTTCGGGCACACCGGGGACCCGGTTTTGTGGGCGGAATGCGTACGGCGCGATCTTTTCATCCTTGTACCGACAGCCGGCCATCCCGCCCAGGGCGAGCGATGCGCCCATCAGCTGGAGCCAGCGCCGGCGGGAAAATCCATCGGGCAATTCGCTCGTGGCTGCTCCAAAATCACGCTCGATCGCCTGTTGCAATTCGGGAGATTGGTCTATCTGGTCGATGTCGATATCGGATTTAAGTTTCGGTTTGTTCATTTTGTTCGAGCTTTGTTGGCTGCGATAATGGGCAAATTTTTCGAATCAATTATTTGAGTCACTAACGGTGGCAAGTCGTGCAGTTCGTGGTGGGGTTAACCCCGAGCTTCTCAGCCCACGTCTCGCCGTACTTCGGGTCGTCACTCTTAAAATCCAGGCTGGTAACGAGTTGCGGGTCCCGTATGTGGGGCGACGGATCCCGGTGGCAGTCCAGGCACCACTTCATGGACATCGGCTCTACCTGGGTAACCACTTCCATCTTGTCGATGCGACCGTGGCAGGAAACGCAGCTGACGCCACGATTTACATGGGCGGAGTGGTTGAAGTACACAAAATCGGGCAGGTCATGAACACGATCCCACAAGACCGGATCGTTTGTTTCGAGACTGGTGCGAACCGGCTTCAACAGCGGGCTGTCCGGGTGGACGACGCCCAGGATTGCGCCGGGCTTGGTCAAGTCCTTGCCATGACAGTTGCCGCAGGTGGCCGTGGGAGGAACGGCCGCATGGCTGGTTTTTTCAACCGTGTTGTGACAATACCTACAGTCCATTTTCAGCCGACCCGCGTGAAGTTTGTGGCTGAAAGGGACCGGCTGAGTCGGTTGATGCCCCACGTTTACAATGGCCGGATTGATGGCTGCAAACAGACAGGTCGCCAAATAGCCTGCGACCAAAAGCCCGCTGGCCAGCATCATCAACGTAAATTTGTTCACCCAGTTGGGAAAGTGAAACTCTTGCATTTCTTGTGCAACCCAAAAGAAGTCGAATCGACAGAATCGTGCGCTTCGCGGTGATTCGTGACGTTTTTACTCGTTACCAAAGGCGGTACCGAGAACACGTAGGATCAAGCGCAGAAACCCCGGTATTTGACTGCAGAATTTAAATCAAACCAACGCTTCAGTCGACGTGGTAATTCGTCGCATACTTTTGGGGGGGTAAATTAGGTTTTAGGTCGGTTTTTGCGGGGCCAAATCATGGCGGTTCCTGCGCCCCGCCAAGCCCCAAACCGATTACATGGTGACTCCCTCTTAAGCTGGCCGGAAGGTGGGTCAGCATGGTGGCGTTGGCCGGGTCTGCAGCGCGTCAGCCGGGCGACGGGTCCCTGGGTCGGTTTTCTGCGGGCCCAGCGGCCCAGTCTCACCCATCGCTCAGCTGAGCGGGTAGGTCAGGGCGCGTTCTTTTTGAGTTTTCGCTGCAGGGTCCGTCTGGGGATATCCAGCCGCCGGGCCGCTTCAGAAATGTTGCCCCCGCAATCAGCCAAGACTCGCTGAATATGCTCCCACTCGGCAGAGGCCAGCGAGGGGGGCGGGAATTCGGGTGGTTCCTGATCGACAGCCGTCGTCCCAAAGGCGCTGAGCACCTGGTCCGCATCGGCTGGTTTGGTAACGTAATTTAGCGCTCCCAACTTAACGGCTTCAACCGCATTGGTGATACTTCCATAGCCCGTCAGCATAATCACTTGGGTTGAGGGAGAGAGGTCCTTGATCTCCTTGAGCAGTTCCATTCCGCCCCGGCCCGGCATCTTGAGATCCAGCACGGCCATGTCCGGCCTCTTGGTCCTGACAAGTTCGATTGCACCATCGAAATCACAGGCCGTGTAAACGGTTAATCCACGGTTGTTAAATGCTTTTTCCAGTCGCAATCGCAATACATCATCATCGTCTACGATCAGGATAGTTTTTGAATCATTCATGGTGGGTTTGACAGCGCCAGGATTCGCTCGTTGGCTTGC
The DNA here is from genome assembly GCA_014237975.1 of Mariniblastus sp. GTDB lineage: Bacteria > Planctomycetota > Planctomycetia > Pirellulales > Pirellulaceae > Mariniblastus. The sequence goes on from JABACA010000005.1 coordinate 25,683, forward strand.
ACAAGAACAACAAGCCGGCATTTCCATTAGAGTCGAAAAATTCCAAACGGTCAGGTGTGATCCTCCATCATTCCTTTTTTTGCATCGTAAATTGTTCCAATCGATTCACGGGTTCCTCGGGGAGCCGAACGACGACGCTTGTGCCTTCGCCTGGAGCGGAGTCGATTTGAATGTCACCGCCGAGTCGGCCGATCACGTTTTCGGCAAGGAACAGCCCCAGCCCCATCCCCTTGCCTGGCTGCTTGGTGGTAAAGAACGGCTCGCTCACCCGGTTGAGCACTTCACGAGTCATGCCTGGCCCGGTGTCCGTAATATTCCACTGCCAATTCCGACGCATCCGGATGATGTTGATATTGACCAGTTCGGGGCCCGCATCCAGGGCGTTTTGGACCAAGCCGCGCAGAGCTTGGCAAAGTTCATCCAGCGGGACACGGATTTTGTCGTTGGCCAGCGATTCATTGAGATCGACAGCCACTTTGCGATGATCCGGCAATTCAAACAGGACCGCGTTGACCAGCTGTTGCATGGTGACGGTTTCGTATTCGATTCCGGCAGGCTGCCCGGCTCGGCTGGACATTCGATTCAAAATCTTGCGACATCGTTCCAGTTGGCTGCGGATCAGTTGGACGTCTTCCACGACATCATCGGCACCCTCAAAATCTGGCGGGTGCTCGTGAAAGGCCTTCTCCACATCCCCGGCCACGACGGCAATTGTGGAAAGGGGTGTAGAAAGCTCGTGGGCTGCGCCAGCGGCCAGCGTACCGAGTGCCTCGAGCTTTTCGTTGCGGGATTGCATTTCCTGGACCCGTTCCAGGTCCAGTTGCTGTTGCCGCAATTCGGCCGTCAAACGGGTCATGAAGTAGACTATAACACTGCCACAGGTGGAAAATGCCACTAGCAGGCCGAGTTGCGACAGGGAAAGCTGGCCACTCTCCCGAAAGGGCAGCATCCACGCGTTAAAATCCAGTTCCTTGATCTGGTGATGGTCAAACATCAACCAGGCGAAACAAACCAGCGCCAACAGGTTAAGTCCCCATGCCCAATGACGGTTTAGGACAACAGCCGAGAGGCTTAAGTTGACGAAAAAAAACAGGAAAAACGGATTGTTGGGTCCGCCCGAGGCAAACAGCAGTGCGGTCAGGGAAATCATGTCCATGACCATCGTCAGGCCCAGGATTAAGTCCCAAGGCAGCCTCTTCCGTTCCTGGCTCGTCGACCACCACGTAAACCAGAATAATAACATCAGGTTCGAGGCGGCCGTTAAACCGATCACGGTCCACAGTGCCCACAGCATGTCGATTTGAATACCGAACAGAAAAATGACTGCGATGACCGTCAGCATCTGGCCAACCACGGCGACCCACCGCAACTTGATAAGCCAGGAAGCGTTTACGATAAAACGATTTGATTCTCGCGGCATGATCTACAGCACTTTGGGCATGATGAAAAACGTCTCTTACCGTTATACTTGAAATTGGCCCGCACCGGGAAACGCCAAACCGGATTCCCTGCGAAAGTACTGCATGCAAAAGACGCCCCAGGACACCACGAGCTCGATGATGAGTGAAACATCGCAAACCGAACAGGCTGCCGAACTGAATCCGGAATCTACGGCTTATCAAAATGCGCCCAAACTGAGCCATCGGGCACTGACGGCAACTTTGGTCGCCATGTGTGTTATACCGGTCTTGCTTATCACCGCCATGTTCATCTATTTGCCCGGTGTTTACGAAGGAGACCTCAAGGCTTCGGTTTCAGCGATTGGATTGCCGCCGGCCACCTTTTACCGGGAGGACTATGATCAACGCCCACCGGTTCCGCCCGGCGAGCTGGTGATTCGCAATGACAGTGACCAGGACTGGACACACCTCAACATTCAGATCAACCGGTACTATCAAATTTATGAACGCCAGCCGATCCCGGCCGGCCAGGAACGAAGTTTCAGGCTGGATCGGTTTGTAACCCGTACCGGTGCAACATTCGACCTGCGGTATAACCCACTTAAATACGTACGCATTTATGCCCGCCGTCAAACAAAAGACAGGGCAACCTACTCAACGGAATTTGACTGGGAGAGCATCAAGTAATTCGGCCCGACAGAAAGTTTGTTTTTCTGTTGGCATCGATTTGTCTTGGCCGCGCAAACGTCAAGCGGCTTCGAGACGGAATCCATTGCAAAAGAAATTTGTAGCAAAGGCGAGGGGCCTGGCATGTCCGACAACGTTTTGATTACAGGGGTAAGCTCGGGAATCGGCAAAGGCCTGGCAATCGAGTACCTCGCAGGCGGCACTGCGGTTTGGGGCGTCAGCCGAAGAGCGCCGGACCTTTCATTGCTGGATCATCCAAACTTTCATTTCAGACAATTGGACTTGGCTTGCGCATCCGAGGTGGGGCCCTGCCTGAACGAGCTGCTGGACGGATGCCAACGGCTTGACACGGTCATATTGAATGCTGGCGCGATTGGCCGGATGGCCGACATGGCGGAGATTTCGTTGCAGGAAATGCGACAGCTGATGGATATTAACGTATGGGCCAATAAATCAGTATTGGATGCGCTGTTCGAAATGCGGCTGCCGATCGGTCGCGTGATTGGTATTTCTTCGGGAGCTGCTGTCACTGGCAAGCGGGGCTGGAACGGCTATGCGATTTCCAAGGCGGCCCTGAATATGTTGATCCAACTGTATGCCCGGGAACAGCCCCAGACCTGGTTTGCATCCGTTGCCCCAGGGTTGGTCGAGACGTCGATGCAGGAGTATCTGTGTAACCACCCACCGGACGCCCGCTTCGGTTCGCTCGACGATCTCAGGAGCAAGCGGGGGACGGATCAAATGCCGACTCCGGCAATGGCAGGGACAACACTAAAACGGCTATTTGATACAATCGAATCCAGGATTGAATCGGGCGGCTTTATCGATATTCGTCAAATCCAAGATTGATACAGGGCCGACGTTGGTCAACAATGGTTAGCAGTTGTTTCAGGCGAAACGAGGACTTGTTTGTGTCCGATAATAACGGTGCTGCTTGTGGTTAAAATACTTGTCATTGATGACAACCCGGTTGATCGCCATCTGATTGGCGGCTTGCTTGGCCAACAGGCCGACATGGAAATCCAGTTCGCCAACGATGGGGCAATAGCGCTGGCCATGCTGCCGGAATCCACGCCGGACCTGATCGTAACCGATTTACAGATGCCCGTTGTCGATGGCTTGGAGTTGGTAAAAGCGGTCAAGCGAGATTACAGCAACTTGCCGGTTGTCCTAATCACTTCGTACGGCAGTGAGAAAACGGCAATCGAAGCGTTGAAGCATGGGGCGGCAAGTTATTCGCCAAAGTCAGTCCTTGAAAAAGACCTGGTTCGAACGGTCCGCCAGGTTCTGGAACTGTCACAGCATTTGGCGGCTTCTGCCGTTGTCAAGAACCAGCCCGTTCCGACCAACTTGGCCTTCGTGCTTGAGAATGACCTGGGGTTGATTGGCCCGCTGATCGAGCATCTCCAGCATTCCATGCCTGAATGGTCTAATCGTGATCGTCTGCAGATTGGGATGGCGATCGATGAAGCTGTGGTCAACGCGATGCACCACGGCAACCTCGAAGTTTCTTCTCACCTGCGTGACGGTGATGATGCTGAATACTATCGACAGATTCGGGAGCGTCGGCAACAGACACCTTACTGTGACCGCAAGGTGCACGTGCAGGCGGAGTTTTCCGACCAGCACGTCTGCATACAAATTTCAGATGAAGGGCGAGGGTTTGATCCGGCGGGCATCCCGGATCCAACGGACGAAGAGAATGTCCAGAAAGTGGGCGGCCGCGGGTTGTTCCTGATACGTTCCTTTATGAACCAGGTAGTTCATAATCAGGCGGGCAACCAGATCACCTTTACCAAGATTCGGCCCGCCCGGGAATCCGACGGCTAGGCGATGTGGGGCTGGCGGCAACAAGAGACTCGTGTGGCAAGTCTTGTGCTCACGGGTCAATCGCCCTTTTTTCCGATGGGAATCGATTCTGTTGGCGACAGGTCGATTCACAAACGCCCGCTTACGCGCCAGACCCTACCGGGACGACTTTTGGCACCCGCACGAGGCTCCCGCATTCGGTTGCGAGAACGTTCGATTACCGGCCTTTTTGATTATTGAGCCGGTAGCTATATTGGCCACATCCAACAGAATTCCTCAGACTGGTTCTTCACGGTCAGCCCTGACCGCCTGGTTAACTATGAAGTACAAGATATCAATTTTTCTCGCACTTCTCGGCTCGTGGTTGGCATGGTCGGGCCATTTCAAATTTTGGGAAGAGGGATTCCATCACTATTTCCTGCTGGTGCTCGGTCTGCTTTCCTGCCTGTTTTGTGTCTGGCTGGCCATGCGCATGAAAATCGTGGACGAGGAAGGTGCACCCGTGCAGCTTGGGCTGCGCCCCTTTATCAGCTATTTCCCCTGGCTGATCAAGGAAATCGTGGTTTCCAACATTGAAGTAACCAAGATCATTCTGTCACCCAGAATGAAACTGCGAAGAACCATGGTCGAAGTAACGGCCCATCAGCAAACCGAGCTGGGCAAGGTGATCCTGGCCAATTCCATCACGGCCACGCCGGGAACGATCTCGGTCCACATGGAGCAGGATAAAATCCAGGTACACGCCCTTTCGTTCGAAGGCGCCGAAGAGGATCTGTCGGGAGACATGGACCGGCGTGTTTGCAAGCTGGAAACGAGGAAGTAATGTTCGTAGTCGCTTCACTTTCTATCCTGATCACGATGGCGTTGGCACTGATTCGAGCCATGCTGGGGCCGACCGTTTTTGACCGGGTATTGGCGCTCAACATGTTTGGAACCAAGACGGTCCTGTTTATTTGTGTCTATTGCTTTGCCTCTGGCCGCACTGACTTTCTGGACCTGGCGTTGCTCTACAGCTTAATGAATTTTATCGGCATGGTGGCGCTACTGCGGTTTTCTCAGTTCGGTTCGTTTGGCGGCAAAGGCCAGGAGTTGAGCCAATGAGCATCGCAATCGATATTGCCAGCTGGGCGTTTCTGGTTTTGGGTTCGTTTTTCTCGATCGTGGGCGGCATAGGGATCGTGCGATTGCCGGAGTTTTTCTCGCGATTACACGCGGGTGGTGTGACGGACACCTTGGGGGCAGCCTTTATCGTGGTCGGTTTGTTGTTCCAGGCAGGTCTAAGTCTGATTGCGATCAAGCTATTGATGATCCTGTTTTTCCTGTTGGTCACCAGCCCGACCTCCTGCCATGCATTAGCCAAGTCGGCCCTTTCGCAGGGGCTTGAACCCGTACTCGACAGTCGCGAGTCGGAATTGGTCGAGCCATTGTCTGAAGATCGGGCGGAGTGAGAGTGTTTCATGGACATGCTGGAGCTAGTTGATATTTTTGTTCTCGCCCTGCTGGCCGCTACTGCCGTGGCCGTTGCCAGGGTCCGGAACCTGTGGGCCGCCGTCATGTTTACCGGGATTTACAGTTTTCTCGGCGCAGCCTGGATGTTGATTCTCGACGCGCCAGACGTGGCGTTTACCGAGGCGGCCGTCGGCGCCGGAATTTCCACGGTCTTGATGCTCGGCACGTTGGCTCTGACCAGCCGCGAAGAAAAGCCGAGCAAGAAATCTCCCGTCTTGCCGCTGATCGTGGTTGTCGTCACAGGTTCGACCCTGATTTACGGGACGCTCGACATGCCGCGAGTGGGAGATCCTTCAGCGCCCGTTCATACGCGGATGAATCCCAGCTACATTGAAAAATCAGAGCACGACATGCACGGAGAAATGCCGAATGTCGTGACGTCGGTGTTGGCCAGTTACCGGGGTTACGACACGCTCGGTGAAACCACCGTGATTTTCACGGCCGGGATTGCCGTCTTGCTGATTCTTCGCAAGCCAGGCAAACGAAAAACAGAATTGCCCAACAGTGCTGAGCAGAAAGGGAGTCATGGATAATTTCCCCATTATCCGGGTGATCACCAAACTGCTGATGCCTTATATCCTGTTGTTTGCATTCTATGTTCAATTTCATGGTGATTTTGGACCGGGCGGCGGTTTTCAGGCAGGCGTTATCCTGGCGGCTGGCCTGATCTTATACGGCTTGGTATTCGGTTTGCCAGCATTGCAGAAAGTAGCACCACCCCGCGTGATTGAGTGGCTCATCGCACTCGGTGTATTGGTCTACGCCGGAACGGGAATCGCAACGATGTTGTTGGGCGGCAAGTTCCTCGACTATGAAGCTCTGAAACACCATGTCTTGCCGGGTTGGTTGCCCGAGGGACAGCACCTGGGGATTTTTCTGGTTGAACTGGGTGTTGGCATTACGGTGACGTCTGTCATGACCGTGATCTTTTATTGCTTTGCAGGCAGGGAGCCCGTTGATGGACATTAACAGTTTGGCCGGACTTTTTAATTACTGGATTGTGATTGTTTTGATGATGACCGGTTTTTACATCGTGATTGCCCGGGGCAACCTGATCAAAACGGTGATCGGTCTTAATATTTTCCAGATTTCCGTTTTCCTGTTGTATATCACGATGGGGCGAGTGGACCAAGGAACCGCACCCATCATTCAGGAGGCGGCTCAGGCCGACCAGGCTTATTCCAACCCCTTGTCGAGCGTGCTGATACTGACCGCGATTGTGGTGGGTGTTGCGACCACCGCTTTGGCTTTGGCGTTAATCGTGCGGATCCGGGAAGATTATGGATCGATCGAAGAAGATGAAATATTGATACTGGATCGGGAATCGTGATCGAACAACACCTACCGGTTCTAATCGTTGTTGTGCCGCTGATCGCAGCGCCGTTGTGTGTTTTCCTGTTCAATCGCACACTCGTCTATCTGTTTGCGCTGGCCACTTGCTGGGCCACCTTTGGGATGTCCCTCTTCCTGTTGGCAAAGGTCCTGGAATCGGGGCCATTCTCCTACGAGCTGGGAAATTGGCCCGTCCCCTACGGAATCGAGTATGTCGTCGACTACTTCAGCGCGTTTGTAATGTCGTTTGTATCGGGAATCGGTGCCGTCGTCCTGACCTATGCGCCTAAAAGCCTGAACGATGAAATTGATCCCTCCCGGCACTACCTGGTTCATCCCATGTATCTGCTCTGCCTGACGGGAATGCTGGGGATTTGCATTACGGGCGACCTGTTCAACGTGTTTGTTTTCCTGGAGATTTCGTCGCTATCCTCCTACGCCCTGATCAGCCTGGGGCGGAGCCGCCGCGCACCGTTGGCCGCATTTCAATACCTGGTGATGGGGACCATCGGCGCTACGTTTCTGTTGATAGGTATCGGTCTGCTCTACCAGTTGACCGGGACTCTGAATATGGTTGATATGGCCCAACAGCTGGCCGACGACCATGGTTCACGAACAATGCTGGTGGCCTTTGCGTTTGTGACGGTCGGCTTGTGTATCAAGATGGCCGTGTTCCCACTGCATACCTGGCTGCCCAACGCTTATACCTATGCTCCCTCGGTCGTCACGGCCTTCATCGCGGCGACAGCGACCAAGGTCTCCGTTTATGCGTTTGTCAGGATTGTCTACGACATTTTCACGCCCCAGTTTGCCTTTGACGTACATGGTCTGGATCTGTTCCTGACGGTGTTTTCCCTGATCGGTATCTTTGTAGCTTCGGCCGCCGCGATTTACCAAGGGAACCTCAAACGGCTATTGGCATACTCGAGCATTGCCCAGGTAGGTTACATGCTGTTGGGCGTCAGCATGAACAACCAGGACGGTTTAACCGGCGGCATTGTTCACATGTTCAACCATGCCATTATCAAGGGCGGTCTGTTCCTGGTGGTTGGCTGTTTTGCGCTCCGGTTGCACTCGGTTCGACTGGAAGATTTGAGGGGTGCCGCCAAGACGATGCCGCTGACGGCGTTCGCCTGGGTACTGGGCGGATTGGGCTTGATTGGCGTTCCGCTGACGGCCGGGTTTATCAGCAAATGGCTGTTGTTGACGGCCGCTCTGGACAACGGTTTCTACCTGGTTGCCGGACTGATGTTGATCAGCTCGCTGTTGGCGGTGGTTTACGTTTGGCGAGTGGTGGAGATTCTATATTTCTCTGAGCCTGCCGATGCGGTTGAGTCGGCCCGCGAAGCGCCCTGGTCGATGTTGATACCGACGTATTTGTTGATCGTCGGTATTTTGGTCTTCGGGATCTGGACGTCCTATTCCGTCGGCGTGGCCAGCCAAGCGGCCAGCGCCTTGCTGGGAGGCGCGCCATGACCTTGACTCCTGCTCTGTTGATCGTCGTTTCGCTGGCCTTGCCGTTCTTGGTATTGGTGTTGATCGGGCTGTTTGGCAAGCTGCCCAACCTGCGCGACGGATTGACCCTGGTTTTGTCTTCGGTCCTGTTCTACGTAGTTTGTTGTTTGGCCGATCACGTGTTCCAGGGAGGTCGGCCGGAACTGGTGTTGGGCAACCTGCTGCCAGGGTTTTCTATCGGGTTCAAGGTCGAACCGCTGGGCATGGTGTTCGCGCTGGTTGCGTCGGGATTGTGGATCGCAACCACCGTTTACGCCATTGGTTATATGCGAGCCCACCACGAAAAACACCAAACTCGGTTTTTTGCCTGTTTCGCGATTGCCATTTTTGCCGCGCTGGCGGCGGCGTTTTCCGCCAACCTGTTTACGCTGTTCGTGGCGTACGAGTTAATGACCATTTCGACTTATCCGCTGGTGACCCATCATGGAACGGAAAAAGCGAAACTGGGCGGACGAACCTACCTGGGGATTCTGCTATTTACATCGATCGCATTTTTCATGTTGGCCATTGGGTGGACGTGGAGCGTCGCTCACACGCTGGAGTTTCAGCCGGGCGGGATTTTACAGGGCTCGTACGAATCGGGCGGTATTCAGCAGTGGCAGTTGATGTTGCTGTTGGCGCTGTTCGCCTTTGGGATTGGCAAAGCGGCACTGATGCCGTTCCACCGCTGGTTGCCCGCCGCGATGGTTGCCCCCACCCCGGTCAGCGCGCTGTTGCATGCCGTGGCCGTGGTCAAGGTGGGTGTATTTTCGATTCTCAAAGTAGCCGTTTACGTGTTCGGTATGGACCTGATACGCGAAACCAGCATCGGCGAGTGGCTGGCTTATGCTGCCGGTGCGACGATTCTGTTGGCATCACTGGTGGCCATGACCAAGGACAACCTGAAAGCCCGGCTGGCCTATTCGACGGTTAGCCAGTTGGCCTACATCACACTGGGGGCCGCCCTGGCGACACCTGCCAGCGTGGTGGGAGGCGGAATGCATATCGTGATGCACGCGGTTGGCAAAATCACCCTGTTCTTTTGTGCGGGTGCCATCTATGTCGCAACTCACAAGACCGACATCAGTGACATGCGTGGCCTGGGCCGAGCCATGCCGCTGACGATGGGTGCTTTTTTCATTGCCTCGATCAGCATCATTGGCTTGCCACCTGGTGGCGGGGTCTGGAGCAAATGGTTCCTGGCGCTCGGTACGGTCGAGACACACCATCTGTTTTTACTGGCCGTGCTGATGATCAGTTCCCTGTTGAACATTGCCTATCTGATCCCGATCCCGATCCGAGGTTTCATGAAACCGGTGACGGGCGATCCACCAACCTTCAAAGAGGCTCCGATGATGTGTGTGGTACCGCTTTGTTGTACGGCGGTTGGCACGATCGTCCTGTTCTTTCTCGCCAACGGGTTATACGAGGTGTTGTTGCCCATCACGGAGGTAGCCAAGTAAGCGATGAACGAACAAGAAAAAGTTGAAACGAGTGAAGCTCCGCAGGGTTGGTTCTATCAGCCCGCCAACATTCGCTTGCTGATCATTGGACTGGTCGTTGCCTGCCTGGCCGCGGTCGGGGCACAATTTTTGTACACCGACGACCATCCTCATTTTGACGTAGAGAAATGGTACGGCTTCCAGGCGGGGTTTGGTTTCGCCGCATTTGTAGTGGTGGTCATGCTGGGAAAAATACTGCGGATATTCGTTGCCCGGCCGGAGGACTACTATGATTCATAGCTTGCCTCCCGGCACGATCATGATCGTGGGCGGTTTGCTGATACCGCTCATTTGGCGCAATGCGCAATCGGCAATGGCCTTGATCCTGACGATTGGCAGCCTGGCGATGTTCCTGCTAACTCCCAGTGGCGAATATGGCCAGATCGAGTTGTTTGGCCAGTCGTTGGTGCTGGTGCGAATTGATTCCCTGAGCCGCATCTTTGGCATCATTTTTCATATTGCCGCGATCGTGTCGGCCATCTACGCGTTGCATCTCAAAGACGCCAAGCAGCATGTTGCCGGGATGGTTTACGCCGGTGGAGCGATTGGTGCCTGTTGTGCAGGTGACTTGATTACGTTGTTCTTTTTCTGGGAACTGACCGCCATTTCCTCCGTGTTTCTCGTCTGGGCGAGTAACACCGAACGATCCTATCGATCCGGCATCAGGTATTTGCTCATTCAGGTTGGATCGGGCGTCCTGTTGTTGTCGGGTGCCATTGTCCGCTATGTCGAAACGGGTTCGATCCGTTTTGATTTATTGGTCGAGCCCGGTGCCAGCATGAGCATCGGCACGCTGTTGATATTCCTCGCCTTTGGCATCAAGTGCGCCTTTCCCCTGTTGCATAACTGGTTACAGGACGCCTATCCGGAAGCGACCGTCACCGGCGCCGTCTTTCTGAGTGCCTTTACGACCAAACTGGCGATCTACTCGTTGGCGCGGGGGTTTGCCGGCACCGAGTCACTGATCTGGATCGGCTGCGCGATGACCCTGTTCCCGATCCTGTTTGCCGTCATTGAAAACGACCTGCGGCGAGTGCTGGCCTATAGCTTGAATAACCAGCTGGGGTTCATGGTCGTCGGCATTGGCATTGGAACGGAGCTGGCCATCAACGGGGCAGCGGCCCATGCATTTTGCCACATCCTGTATAAGGCACTGTTGTTCATGTCGATGGGCGCGGTGTTGTATCGCGTAGGTACCGTCAAGGCAACCGAGCTGGGCGGGTTGTACAAGTCGATGCCCTGGACGACCGTGTTCTGCATGATTGGTGCCGGTTCGATTGCCGGCTTCCCGTTGCTCAGTGGCTTTATCAGTAAATCGATGATTATTACGGCTGCCGCGGAAGAACACATGCTGTTGGTCTGGATCGTGTTGCTAATTGCGTCGGCCGGCGTGATGGAGCATTCGGGCATCAAGATCCCCTTCTTTGCTTTCTTCTCGCACGACTCGGGCAAACGTCCCAAGGAAGCGCCCTGGAATATGTTGTTGGCGATGGGAATCGCGGCCGCGTTCTGTGTAGGCCTGGGCATTGGATACCCCTGGCTGTACAAACTATTGCCCTGGCAGGCAGGCTATGAACCATACACATGGCCGCATGTCGTGACCCAGCTCCAGTTGCTGCTATTTGCTGCGCTGGCGTTTGTGGTGTTGATGTTAAGCGGCCTGTATCCTGCCGAATTGCGAAAAATCAACCTCGACACGGATTGGATTTATCGCCGGCTGCTGCCCAGAATGGTTGGCCGGATCGGGCAATGGATTCGTCAGGTCGATGCGCTTGTACGCCAGACGGTGATGCGAGGTTTGAAAGCGCTGCTCGAGTATCTGGGTGACCGATTTAGCGAGCGAGGCATTTTGGGTGGCACCTGGACGACGGGCGTGATGGCGGTCTGGGCGACCATTTTGTTATGCCTGTGCCTGCTGCTCAATTACCTCTAAAGCCGGGAAAAGCGCCCCAATACCATTTCACTCGTTGCCCAGGCAGTGCCTCTAATTTGCGAGCAAGCCATTTATGGTTAACCTGTTAAAGGACGACCGTTTTCGTAACCGTTACTAGACGCTTCCTGTCCAGAAATCGCGGATGACCGAATCACCGTTTGATTATCAACCGATTGCCCATGCGACATGGGCGTACCTTTCGTCACTGCTGATGTTGGCTTTGTTTTTCAAGTTCAACCGCTTCTGGAGTGTGCGCAATTTCGACCTGGTGTTGATCATCCTGTTGGCACCGGGAATTCTGCTGATCGATTACGGTCTCAAACTGGAAAAGAGCTTGCCATTCAATCTGGTCACCGCCTCGGAAACACAGCCTGCCCAGGGAGTTGATTCAGAGCCAGCCGCGTCGCAGCCGAGCGGCAAAACACCTGGCCCATCTCGGGAACCGGGCTCACAGGCACTGCCGAAACCAGAGGATGCAGAAGATGGTCCGGCGGCGGTTCCTGGGGACCCAGCGAAAATTATACAGGACGCCAAGCGGGCCAAGCAGCTTGAACGAGGGCAATGGAGCCAGCGATACGGTTACATCTGGCTGTTTTCTGTCGGCGCGTTAATCATGCTGCGGATGCTGTTGGACCCGATACTGGTTCGCCGCCCCGTCTTGCTGCCCAATCTTAGCATCGGCGCATTGATATTTCTTGGTTGCAGCCTGCTGACATTTTTGGTGGTCAATATTATTACCGTGGGGGTGAGTGAAGATGATATGTCGGGCGCCCGCAGCGCGGTCAAGATGCTACAACGCGAAACGGCCGAACAAAGCGAAACGGCCCAGTTGCAACGACACGGCCCCGGATTTCCACTGTTCCACCTGTTTCCCGTCATCCCAACCTTTGATACGGGCGAACAACTTTTGAAAACGGATGCGGATCGACCCCAAAACGACCCCAAATACCGAGCGGCCGCCAAGTCATTGGCGATTGCTGGCCAAACCGCGCTGATTCTCGGCTTGATCTTGATTGGGTTTTACCATTTCAATAATTTCGCAATCGGTGTCGGCATGGCAACCATTTACCTGATGTTGCCCTACACGACACTGTTCACGGGAGCCGTATTACACGTGTTGCCGGGCGCCTTGCTAATTTGGGCTATTGTCTGTTTTCGCAAACCATGGATGGCAGGCATTTTCATTGGCTTGGCGACTGGCGTTTCCTATTACCCGCTATTTTTGTTGCCGCTGTGGATCAGTTTTTATTGGGAAAACGGCGTTAAGAGGTTTGTGGCGGGAGTCGTTATCGCCTTGTCCGTCTGCATCGGCGGTTTGTTGATGACCTCCTCGGACCTGTCCCATTTTGGCAGCCAATTACAGGCGACGTTTGGATTCTGGCTGCCGATGATGGATGGCCTGGAAGGCATTTGGGGGCTGGGCTGGAGCCGCTCCTATCGCCTGCCGATTCTGGTAGCGTTTTTCCTGTTCTGTGTTTCGTTTGTGTTCTGGCCGATCCGGAAAAACCTGGGAACCTTGATCGCCTACACTTGCGCGATCATGATTGGGGTTCAGTTCTGGCACGGCTTTGGCGGCGGATTGTTCATGGCTTGGTATTTGCCAACCGCCTTGATGATCATATTCCGACCCGCCATGGAAGGTCGCGTCGCCAGCGTCGAATTGCGGAACTACCGCAAAGCCAAGGCATTGGAAACTCCGGAAGATTTGCTGCCAGCACCTTGATTTGGCCGCCCTGGACAGGCCGAACTGCCCACCGTTGCGGCTGTACCAATTTTGACGATTTTGGCAGGCTTTCAGACTTGATCTGGGTCGAGTTTCACTCGGGGGACGCGCACTAATCGTCATAACAGGCCAACCACTGGTTCGATGGTCGAAACATGGTCGATCAAGACGGTGGTTGTTTGTTGTTTGTCCCGTGCCGTACTGGTTCCATGAAACGATTTTTAAAAACATTTATGTTGGCCCTGCTGTTGGTTGCCGGAGCTTGGGCCCTGTACCATCGCGAACAAATTAATAGTATTTCGGATGCTATTTCGCTGGCTCGTCAGCATTTCTTTGAAGATGCAGGGTTCGAGTCAACGCTGGATGAGCAGCCACCATCGGCCCCAGCCGATGAACAGGCCCTGCTGCCGCGGTCCGCCATTCCGTTTCGACAGGTATCGATCAATAACGACTCCCAAACGGAAACGGTCGACCTGAAAACCATCCGCATTGCAAGCTTCAAAATTCATGGCAAAGGCAAACTGAGTGACCGCAAGCGCATTCAGCATTTGGCTGAAATCATAAGACAGTTTGACGTGGTTGCGATTCAGGATGACGATCAACTCGACATGACCAGTCGCATCGTCAATTATTTGAACGAAAACGGACTAGGTGAATATCGTTTTGTTGATCGTCGCGACCGGAACCGGACGTTTGCAATCGTGTTTAATCAGCGCTCGGTGACCCTTGACCATTCTCGCTGGTATTCGGTCAATGATCCCAGCCGGTTACTGACCCACGAACCGCTGGTTGCCTGGTTTCGTGCTAAAAACACATCTCCCGACCAGGCCTTTACCTTTACGCTGGCCAACCTGGAACTGGACGCGGAGAAAGCGGAGCAGGAGTTGGGGCATTTGTCAGACCTGTTTCTAGCGATCCGTGAAGACGGCCGGGGCGAAGACGATGTCCTGATTGCAGGCAACTTCAAATGTGGCGACGAAGTGCTGGTGGAAATCAAGGGTGCTGACGCGCTGAATTGGGTCGTAGCGGGCAAGCCGACCAACACGGAAAGTACCGCGCAGATGGACAACATCATTTTCAACCGTCAAGCAACGGTTGAATACACCGGAAAGAGTGGGGTTTACGATTTCATGGGCCGCCTCAACACAACCCTTGCCAGCGCTTTGACGATCTCCAAACACATGCCGGTCTGGGGCGAATTTTCCATCAAGGAAGGCCAGTCGTCGGGCCGCATCTCGTCCACATCGGAAAGCCCTTACCGGATCGAGTGAACAAAAGGTTTCACGTTTCCAGAGGCAGCCGACACATTGCCTTCACAACCGGGGCTGGGCCGAGTGGCCGGGCTGCGCCATGGTTAACATCTACGACCGGCTGTCGACAGCCCCCGGGCAACCGTGACCGAAGTGTCTCGAATCCAAGTTGCCAGCGCAACAAACGGGCCGAGTTTCCGGGAACAGAAGTATTTAAGATATTTTTTTCTCGTTTCTGGTGGAACATTCCGTAACATTACACATGGCTTGTCCTCCTTGAGGGCGACTCAACGGGGTTCCTCGTTCCTGATTGGGCGACGATTTGAATATTTCATGCAATCAATGCGGAGGGCGGTTTTCGATTGCCGCCGATCAACTTGGCACGCGGGGCGAGTGTCCGCATTGCCGGGCAGCGATTGTATTGCCGAGGGAAAACAGGGGCATTCAGCGCCAAAGAGAACCGATCAAACCGCCCGGTCGCTGGATAGAAAACACGCTGATCGGTAGCGGGGCGATTGCCGTTAACCTGTTGGCACTGGTCCTGCTCACCACAGTCCCGTGGACCAAGTTCAGCGAGGCTCCCGCCGCCCAGGGGGAACGGGTTCTGATCGGCCAGTTGCCACGGCAAATCCTGGTGGATGATCCCGACCGTCAATTCGAGCAAATTCAATCCGACCATCCCTTGCACGACAATCTGAGCGAAGCGATGGACAGTGAACGGATCGTGCCATCGTCGGTCAGCCGGGTCGCTGAAAATCAGGGTGACGCCCCTTTTTTTTCTCCAAGCTCAGGCGGCAGCGTCTCCTTCGAGGTGGAGTTCCCGCTCGACACGAATGTTCTGGAGGCCAGCGATGAAGACTTTGGAAATCTCCTGGCGCGACTCAAAAAAGACGGCTTGGATATCGTCATTACGTTTGACAGTACCGGCAGCATGCAGGGTGAGATTGACCAGGTAAAAGACCAAATTGAACGGATCGGGGGCGTCCTGTTCAAGTTGATACCGAAAACGAGAATTTCTATCTGTACGTACCGCGATCAAGGTGATGCGTACGTCGTCAAAGGGCTGCCGCTGACGGACAATCTCGCCGAGATAGTCCTGTATCTCAGTGACATCCAGGCAGCCGGCGGAGGGGATGAGCCCGAGGCGGTCGACGACGGTCTTCAGTGGTCGATTGAAAAGAACGATTTTCGGCGACGCGCAAGAAAAGTCATCCTGCTGTTTGGCGACGCTCCACCGCGAGCGTCCCGAGTCGTCCGCTGTCAAAAAATGGTATCCGATTTCCGCAACGCGGGCGGGGTTGTTAGCACCGTGACTTGCCGCAAACCGGATCGAATGGACGAATTTGTTTCTATTGCGCAGCTTGGCCGCGGGGAGTCATTCTTAACACAGGATGAACAGCAAATCATGAGCCAGCTGATCGTATTGGTATTTGGCAGCCAGCACCGAGCCAAAGTACTGGAAGCTTTTGACTTGTTGCAGCCCGGATTGGGTCAATAGGAAGCGGCCCATTTCAGCGCCTTTGTTGATTCCATCCGGAAATTTGGGTTTCCTAAAACGCCAAACGTTGAATAAGGCAGTCGCAATCGTTGGATCGATAAGTATATTGGTAGGATTCAATTTCACGAACATTCACATTCCTCGACCCGGTTCGTTTTCAGCACGATGAGTAACTCCTACCAACTGACCCATCTGAAACAGCTTGAAGCTGAGTCCATTCATATCATACGCGAGGTGGTAGCCGAATTTAGCAACCCGGTCATGCTGTATTCGATCGGGAAAGACTCGTCGGTCATGGTGCATTTGGCACTCAAGGCGTTTTACCCAGCCAAGCCACCGTTTTCCCTGATGCATGTTGACACCCTGTGGAAATTTCGCGACATGTACAAGTTTCGCGAAGAATACGCCAAGAAAGAATTGGGACTGGAAGTCATTACGTATGTCAACGAAGCGGGTGCCGCGCTGGGGCTGGATCCATTGGTCGCCAGCGGGAAACATACCACGGTGATGAAAACCGAAGGGCTGAAACAAGCGCTGGACAAGTACCAGTTTGACGCCGCCTTTGGTGGTGCACGGCGGGACGAGGAAAAATCAAGAGCCAAAGAACGAGTTTACTCGTTTCGAGACCGCAATCACCGGTGGGACCCCAAAAACCAACGGCCCGAGCTTTGGAACCTGTACAACTCGCGGGTCAACAAGGGTGAGAGCATCCGGGTGTTTCCGTTGTCCAATTGGACAGAACTCGATGTATGGCAATATATCCATCTGGAGCAGATCCCGATTGTTCCCCTTTATTTTGCGGCCAAGCGACCGGTAGTCATGCGAGACGGAGTCATGATCATGGTGGACGACGACCGCCTTGCCTTGGAACCGAACGAGCAGCCGGAAGAAAAAATGGTGCGTTTTCGAACGCTTGGTTGTTACCCGCTGACCGGGGCGGTTGAATCAGAAGCAACTACGCTGCCGGAAATTATCCAAGAAATGTTGTTGGCGACGACCTCTGAGCGCCAAGGCCGAGTCATTGATAACGATGACGAGGGTACCATGCAGCAAAAGAAAGAAGAAGGTTATTTTTAGAGATTCAAGAATCGAACGGAATTACCAAGTTTTTTGTTTTACCGCAGCTTCGCTGCGAGCCTCCTTGTTAAAAGAAAGCAAACGTGTCGCATCAATCCGAGCTCATTGCATCAGACATCGACGCTTACCTGGCGCAGCACGAACAAAAAGAGCTGTTGAGGTTTTTGACTTGCGGCAGTGTCGATGATGGCAAAAGCACCCTGATTGGCCGGCTGCTTTACGATTCAAAGATGATCTACGAGGATCAGTTGGCCAAGATTGAAAAGGATTCCGTCGCCCACGGCACGACCGGCGGTTCGTTCGACCCTGCTCTGTTGACCGACGGACTCAAGGAAGAACGAGAGCAGGGAATCACGATCGATGTTGCTTACCGTTATTTTTCTACGGCCAAGCGGAAGTTTATTATTGCCGACACGCCCGGCCATGTTCAGTACACGCGCAATATGGCCACCGGCGCCTCCACGGCCGACCTGGCCGTTATTCTCATCGATGCCCGCAAGGGAGTCTTGGAACAGACCAAGCGGCACAGCTTTATCGCGTCACTGTTGGGTATCAAGCACGTTCTGGTCGCGATCAACAAAATGGACCTGGTCGATTTTGATGAACAGGTTTTCGAGCAAATCCAGAAAGACTATCGGGAATTTGCTTCCCGCCTGGATAGCACCGACCTGCATTTCATACCGATTTCTGCGCTCGATGGGGATAACGTTGTTAACCTGAGTGAACGCTCGCCCTGGTACCAGGGCAGTACGCTGATGAATTTTCTGGAAAGCGTGTACATCGGTTCGGATCGCAACTTGGAAGATTTTCGGTTTCCCGTTCAATATGTCCTGCGCCCCAATCTCGATTTCCGCGGCTTTTCCGGAACGGTTTCCTCCGGGATCATTCGCAAGGGCGACGAGGTCATGGCCCTGCCTTCCAGGAAAACAAGCCACGTCAAAGACATTGTGACGTTTGATGGCAGCCGCGACGAAGCATTTGCACCGTTGAGTGTCACGCTGACATTGGAGGATGAAATTGATGTGAGCCGTGGCGACATGCTGGTCCGACCCGGCAACGTACCGAAAAGTGAGCAAAAATTTGATGCGATGATCGTCTGGATGGCCGAACAGCCGATGATTCCCGGGAATCAATACCTGTTTAAGCATACGACCAAAACCGTACCGGGTTCGTTTACAACATTGCGTTACTGCGTGGACGTCAACACGATGCATCGGCAGCCATCCCCGGCCTTGGAGTTGAATCAGATCGGCAGGGTGAACGTCTCGTTGAACCAGCCTATCGCGTTTGACCGGTATCGCAGAAACAAATCAACCGGGGCGTTCATCGTGATCGATCGAATCACGAATGTGACGGTGGCAGCGGGCATGATTCTCGATCGTCGGACCAGTGAAGACGAGGCAGGCCACTGGGACGAAGAACCCCACAGCGAATCATTAACGCAGGAAATCAGTAATGTTTCTCCGGAGGAACGTGCGGCCAGGTATGGCCAGACACCAGTGACCCTGTTGCTCACAGGTTTGCCTGGCGCAGGAAAATCGTCGACCGCTTATGGCCTGGAGCGAAAGCTGTTTGACCTGGGCCGAAGTGCTTTTGTGGTGGATGGACAGAATATGCGGCTTGGCATCAGCCGAGACCTCGGTTTCAGCGCGGTCGATCGTTCCGAAAACCTGCGGCGGGCTGCCGAATTAGGGAAACTGATGAACCGCAACGGTTTGGTTTGCATACTGGCTTTGGTCGCGCCCAGCGAGGAGGCGCGCGAGAAAGCGGCGCAGGTTGTCGGCACGGACCATTTCCTGGTCGTTCACCTGACGGCGCCGGCAGAAGTTTGTGCGGCCAGGAATCAAGACGTTCGGGATGGTGAAACAACCGAGCGGGCAGCGCTGGATTACCAAGAACCCGTCAAGGCAGACCTGACACTGGATACCGAGAAACTCGATACGGTCGCGTGTGTCGATGAAATCACAAAACTACTGGAATCAAAGCAGTATATTGAATAGCCGCTTTCCTGCAGAGCCAACAATGGAGATTGCCAACTGCCCACCGTTTAGGCCTTTTCGCTTGGGGCGGCATGCGCATTTGCAAACCATTGCAGCGGTGTTTTTGCGCGGCAAGCCGGACCAGGAGTTGGCAACACGGCAAATGGTTCGTCTGTCAGATGGTGATCGCCTGGTGATTCATGACAACCGGCCGATGACGTGGCATCCGGGAGACCGGATCGCCATTTTTTTGCACGGTCTGTGTGGAAGTCATGCGTCCCCTTACGTGGCTCGAGCGGCCCGCAAACTAAGAGCTACCGGAGTCCGTACCGTCCGGGTTGATTTCAGGGGATTTGGTGACAGCGCACTGATTTCGCAGCATCATCTTTATGCGGGGTGCAGCCAGGATTTACGGGACGTGGTTCAACACGTTCGCCAGTTGAGCCCCACATCACAAATCAGCCTGATCGGTTTTTCCATCGGCGCGTCGATCATGCTCAAGACACTGGGCGAGTGGTCTTCAGCCTATCCCAAATGTGTCGATTCGGCCGTGGCCGTTTCGCCTCCCATCGATTTGGTGCACAGCTGTGCCAATCTGCAAAACAATGGTAATCGAATTTACGATCACTATTTCGTTAGCCATCTAAAGGCCAACCTGGCTATGCGACGCCGTAAGGTTGCCAGGCTGGTCGACAATAATATTAACCCGCTGCCCAATCGACTGGTACACTTTGACGACCAATTCACCGGTCCGGTCTGGGGATTTCGCGGCGCACGCGACTACTATGAAAAATGCAGCTCCGGCCCACTGTTGACCCAGGTTCAGGTGCCGACGATTATACTGGCGTCCAAAGATGATCCGGTGGTTCCCTTTCAGATGTTTTCCAATTGGCCGATGTCGTCCAAAATCAATTTAGTCACAACTCGCCGGGGGGGCCATCTCGGGTTTCTTGGCCTTCATCGGTCCGATCCGGATCGACACTGGATGGATTGGCGCATTTGCCGGTGGATTGAAGCAGTCAACAACAAAACAGGGCATCTGTCTGGCTAGAAAGACCGTCTTCTGGCATCTTACGGTCCCATTCTGGCGACCGACAAATGGGTCGTCGGCAGCCGATTGTGCCCCCAACGCCGGATGAAGGGCCCCTTTCAGCCGTTTTTGTAACCCAGTGGCTGTTCGGTCCGTGCATGAACTTCTTGTCACCCGTAGGGCCAGCTGACAAAATAGAACCAAATTCTTTCCTAATGAGATGATCCTCGTATGAGCCCCTATTTACGCTACAGCCCGCATTGGCTTGTTACTCTTGTGATTTCTGTTTGTGCCATCCCGTCAAAAAGCCAGGCTGACGACTGGGCCCGTTTCCGGGGACCGAACGGCACGGGGCAGTCCGCTGTAACCGGACTGCCACTCAAGTGGACAGAGAGTGATTATCGCTGGAAAAAGAAACTGGCCGGTTCTGGCTCAAGTGCGCCCGTCATCTGGGGTAACCGGCTGTTTGTAACCAGTTGTAATACTGAAACGGCAGAAATTTTTGTTCAATGCCTGGATGCAACAAGCGGAAAACAGCTCTGGGAAACCCGTTTCCAATCCAAGCCTTATCGGATTCACCGCCGCAACAGCTATGCATCGAGTACACCCGTCGTCGATGGGGACCACGTGTACGTGACCTATGCCAGCCCGCAACATACGTACCTGGTGGCACTGGACCATCAAGGCAAGGAAGTCTGGCGACGTGACTTTGGGCGCTGGGTTTCCATGCACGGGTTTGGAGCATCCCCGATGATCCATCGAGACAAGGTCGTGCTGATCAATTCCCAGCAGGCCGATAAATTGCCAGCCGATGCCGAGCCGGGCAGCAGTCGAGCGATCGCGGTTGACCGTCTTACCGGAAAAGATGTGTGGGCTACCAAGCTGGGGACAACGACTGCCAACTACTCGGTACCCTGTGTTTTCTCGCTAGACGGTCGAGACCAGTTAATCGCCTGCAGCTCGGCCGAGGGTTTTTTCAGCCTGGACCCGGACAGCGGGGAGTTCAATTGGAAAATGCCGGCATTTCGCATGCGGACCGTTGCATCACCCGTTCTGGAGGGAAACCTGATACTGGGCAGTACAGGCTCCGGGGGTGGCGGCAATTATCTGGTGGCGGCGCAGATCGGCGACCAGGGCGCAAAGAAATTATACGAGGTAAATCAGGCGGCCAATTATGTCCCCAGCCCGATTGTATGTAACGGGTTGGTGTTTCTGTTTTCAGACAAAGGGATCGCCTCCTGCGTGGAAGCCAACTCGGGCGAAGTGATGTGGAAAAAACGGATTGCCAAAGGTTTTTCCGGCTCGCCTGTTGCAACGGCCACCCATATCTACGTGATGGACGAAGCGGGTGACGTCGTCGTCCTGGCAGCGTCGCGCGATTTCGAGGAACCGGCGGTTAACCCTTTGGGCGAGGATTCCCGTTCGACTCCTGCCATCGCCAACGGTTGCCTGTTTTTTCGAACAGACACCCAGTTGTTCTGTTTGGAAAGTACGGCAACGGATTGACTATTGATGACACAGAGTGACTCCTCGAACCGCTTACCGCGATGGTCTTTTTGGGTTGATGTTGGCGGCACCTTTACCGACTGTCTGGCCGAATCGCCTGACGGCAGCCAATTCTCTACAAAGGTCCTTAGCTCGGCCGTGACCAAAGGCGTTCTGCCGGAGCCAGCGCAGCGCAATCAGTTTTGCGATGTTGGCCAAAGCAGCAAATCGCCCGGTTTTTGGAATGGCGCGACGGTCCGTTTCCTGAATGACTCCGGTGAATCTTTTTGCCAAGCGACCGTCGTCGATTTCCAGGACGGTCAATTTAAATGCGATGCCCTGAAAGCATTGCCAACAGGGACGAAATACGAGTTGCAACCGGCCATCAGTGCGCCTTTGTTGGCAATGCACAGTATTATTAATTTACCCATTCAGCAAGCGTTGCCAGATTGCGATTTGCATCTGGGGACGACCCGTGGCACCAACGCCTTACTGACTCGCACGGGCGCCAGGACCGCACTGGTTACCACGACCGGTTTCGGAGACTTGCTGGCCATCGGCGATCAGACCCGGCCGCATCTGTTCCAACTGGAGATCACAAAGCCGGACCCGCTGTTTGAAAAGTCCATCGAAATTGACGAACGGGTCCTGGCTGACGGAACAGTGGAGCGGTCACCGGATTTGTCGGTGGTGCGTCAACAAATGTGGGAGCTGCGAGAATCCGGAATTCAGTCCATCGCTATCTGCTTCATGAACAGCTACCAGTGGCCGAATCATGAACGGCAGGTCGCCCAGGTTGCCGAGGAAGTCGGTTTCGAATCCGTTCGGGTGAGCAGCCAGCTTGCTCCCTCGATCAAGATCATACCGCGGGGAGAAACATGTGTTTTGGATGCGTATTTAAATCCTGTGATCGGCAATTATCTGGACGGAATCCAAAGCCGTCTAACGCGACAAAGTCGTTTGCGATTGATGACGTCCGCTGGCGGGCTCGTTTCACGGGAGCGTTTTTCTGGCAAAGACAGTGTCCTGTCCGGACCCGCAGGCGGTGTGGTGGGGGCAGCCCGCGTGGCAGAACAGCTGGGATTTGGCCGGGCCATCGGTTTTGACATGGGCGGTACCAGCACCGATGTCTCGCGGTATGACGGTTGCTTCGAACACGAATTTGAATCTCGCAAGGCAGGCGTTCGAATTGTCTCGCCCATCCTGGCCCTCGAGACGGTGGCTGCCGGTGGCGGTTCCATTTGCTGGTTTGATGGAAAAAGGATGTTGGTGGGCCCGGCCAGCGCCTCGGCCGATCCGGGTCCCGCTTGCTATGGCGGCGGCGGGCCATTGACGATTACCGATATCAATCTGTTTCTTGGCAGGATTGCCGCCCGGGAGTTTCCCATACCCCTGGACCAGGATGCGGTCCATCAACGGCTTGGGGAAATTCACCAAACGATTCAACAGGCTGGCTTTGATTTGACTCTGCAGCAAATGGCGGAAGGCTTTCTGGATATTGCCAACAATAACATGGCATCCGCCATTCGAAGCATTTCCGTTTCTCAGGGATACGATCCGGCCGATTATCTCCTGGTTTCATTTGGTGGTGCCGGGTCCCAGCACTGTTGTGCGGTGGCCGACAAACTGAACATCACTCGCATCCTAGACCATCCACAATCCAGCATTCTCAGCGCTGTTGGGATCCAGCTGGCCGACCAATCCGGGTTTGCCAACCAATCCGTGCTGAGGCCATTGGCCGAAATGAAACCGCAATTACGCCAGTCGATATTCAGTCAATTGCGCGAATCGGTGATTCGAAAACTGGAGGGCGATGGCAATTCGCAGGATTCGGTCCTCTGCAAAAACCAGCTTGACCTAAGGTACGTCGGGACAGATCCCTGCTTGACCATCACCGAACCGGCGGATGGCGATTTTGAGTCTTGTTTCGAGTCGACTCACACCAGGTTGTACGGCTACACCCAGTCCAAGCCGATCGAAGTGGTGGCGGCGCGGGTCGAAGGTGTTGTCCGGGGTCGCCCGCTGCAGCAGCTGGCGCCGTTGCCTGGCAACGAGCCCGCCTGTCGGCCTGTAACAACCAGCCAGGTGATCCAGTTTGCCGACATTTTACCTGGAGATCGAATTCAGGGGCCCGCCATGATTGTCGACCAGTTCAAAACCACTATTGTCGACCCGCACTGGCTGGCAGTCGCCCAAGCCAACGGTAGTTTGCTGTTGGCAAGAGCCGCCAGCACGGACCCGTCGACGGACCGCCAGCAACCGGAAACGGCTGCGCAGCCCAGCCCGATCCAGCTGGAGATCTTTAACAGTCATTTTTCTGCCATCGCCAAACAGATGGGTATTGCACTGCAGAAAACATCGACCAGTGTCAATGTCAAGGAACGTCTCGATTTTAGTTGTGCCGTGTTTACCCGCGATGGAGATTTAGTCGTCAATGCCCCACACATCCCGGTTCACCTCGGCGCGATGAGCGAAACGGTTCGTTCAACCATACGGCTAAACCCATCCGTCCAACCCGGTGATGTCTTCTTGACCAACGATCCCTATCAAGGTGGCTCTCACCTACCCGACGTGACGACCGTGACGCCCGTTTTTGAACCCTCGACGAAGGACCTGGTTTTCTGGGTTGCCAGTCGTTCCCACCATGCCGAAATTGGCGGCAAAGCACCGGGCTCCATGCCAGCCGATGCGAGTTGCCTGGGCGAAGAAGGTGTGCTGATCCAGAATTTCAAGCTCATTAGTGCCGGCCGCGAGCAGTTCGGTGCATTGCGAAAATGGTTGACCCGTCCACCCTACCCTTCCCGTTCCCCGGAGGACAACCTGGGTGACATCGCCGCCCAGGTCGCCGCGAATCGTCGCGGACAAAATGACTTGTTGCAACTCGTGGCCCAGTATTCACGCGGCCAAGTTGAGCAATACATGCAATTCATGCAGCAAGCAGCGGAGGCGAAGGTTCGCTTGGCATTGAAAAAACGCTTCCAGCCGGGAACCTACCGGTTTCATGATTCGATGGACAATGGCGCTACCATTCAGGTTGAAATACTGATTGAAGACGACCGCCTGGTGATTGATTTTGAGGGTACCGACCCGGTTTGCAATGACAACCTGAACGCCAATCGCGCCATTGTTTCGGCGGCCGTCATGTACGTCATGCGCTGCCTGATTGACGAAGACATTCCTCTCAACCAGGGGGTCATGAATCCCGTTTCAATCAAGTTGCCGGTCTGTTTTCTGAATCCAACACCCGCCGAAGATCCTCTGCAAAGCCCGGCGGTAGTGGGTGGTAATGTTGAAACGTCACAACGGGTAGTAGACGTGATGCTGGCAGCGCTGGGGATGGCAGCCGCCAGCCAGGGAACGATGAACAACTGGTTAATGGGAGATCGTTCATTTGGCTATTACGAAACGGTCTGCGGAGGATCCGGGGCCACCGCCCAGGCCGATGGCGTTGACGGTGTCCACACCCACATGACCAATACCCGATTAACGGATCCCGAAATTCTGGAGCAACGGTACCCGGCCATTCTCCGGCAGTTTTCAATTCGCAAAAACAGCGGCGGCAGCGGGCGGCGGCGGGGAGGTTCTGGAATTCATCGCGAGATCGAATTCCAGCGACGTTTAACCATCTCCCTGTTAACCAGTCGCCGCAACACCAAGCCGTTTGGAATGGCTGGTGGTGGTCCCGGTCAATCCGGTGTGAACCAGGTCAAAACGGTCGACGGGAAGGTCCAGCTGCTGCCCAGCCAATGTGAAATCGAGGTGTCACCCGGCGATCGGTTGATTCTGTTGACACCAGGTGGAGGCGGCTACGGTTCCGTCGACTGAGCTAACCGTTTGCCATGTTCTGGAACTGGCCAATCTCGGGGTGGATAACTCGAGCGTCGACCCGTTTAAGGCTCTTTTGTAGCAGCGACAGCATTTCCGGATCATGATAAGTGCCAACAATCGCGCCGCCGCTGCCACAATATTTGGCACTGGCGCCCACGGAACGGGCCAGCTCTACCAGGCGAACATGCTCCGGGTGAAGGCTGCACAACTGACGACGTAAGTCAAAATTCTGGTTGATTAAATTGGCAAGAAGTGGCTGGTCGTTTTCCAACAAGGCGGTGCGGCCCTGTTCTGCATAGTCCGCAAATTGACCCATGGCATCAATCACGACCGATTCACGGTCCTCGAACCGTCGTTTGAGATCGTTGTGGAAAACCTCTGTCGGTTCACTCGCACTGGGACAAAACGCAACGTAGATATTAGGTAACAAGGTTGGGTCGAGACGTTCGTATTTTCCAAATGACAAGCCCCGTTCGGTCTGGATTTGCGATTCTGCGAAATCCATGTAAATCAGTCCTTCATAGGCCTGGATAACCCGATCCTGCAGCCCGGCCGGTATTCCCAAATCAGCTTCTACACTCAGCGTCAGCGATGCGAGCAGGTGGGGTGCAATCGAGATGCCGTACCAGTCGGCCAAGCCTCGCAGTGCGGCCGTGATAATCGCGCTGGAACCGGCTAGCCCCACCTGCCGCGGAATGTTGCTGTGGTATTGAATGCGAAAGTTGTCAGCCTGAACGCCGGAGTCAGCCACGCAAAATTCAAAAAAACGTTTGATGGATGCTTTCAGCAACCGGACACCACCGTAGTAGCCCTCGTTCTGTACTCGGCCGGCAAGCTGCTCGATACTTTCAAATTCCAATCCCTCGTTGGCCCCTGGCTGTATCGTGAGCCGGTTAGCCGAATACATGTCTACCTGGGCTGCAAAATCGCCCACGATCAAGGATATCGTTTTGCCATGATATCCATCGGAGGGGTTTCCAAGCAAACCTGCCCGCGCGTAGCCTCGTCGACTAATGTGTTTCACGTGTTGATCCCGTTTCCCGACAAACTTTGTTCACAACATCCCGTAATTGCGGATCGGCCAAAGCATGGTGAATGAAGGACTCAGTGTAGGATTCCAGATTGCCAATGTCAAAACGCCGTTCTGCCGTACCCAGCTTTACGCCAAATGCTCTTGAGCCAGATTGGATCATTTGCCGGATTGCATCGGTCAACTGGATTTCATTGCCCTTTCCGCGAGGCGTTTCGCGGAGCGCGCTAAAGATTTTTGGGCTAAAGACATAGCGAGCGGTAACCGCCAGATTACTGGGCGCTTCCTGAAGGCTGGGTTTCTCGACCAAATCGGCCAGCTCAAATACGGAATCGTCCGACAACGGCTTGGCAATTCCAAAACGATCAACTTTTTCGGGAGACACGGTTTCAAACGCGATGACGATATCGGCTTGCCGCTCGTCAAACAATCGAATCATCCGTTGAAGCACATTATCGGATCCTTGCGAATCAATCACACAGTCACCCAGGGCAACCACCACCGGCTCGTCTTGGGCCAGTAACTCCCCCACGGCGACGGCATGCCCGAGGCCCAGCTGTTCCGTTTGAATGGCCGTCTCCAGCTTCATTGCCGCGGCAGCCGACTGAGACCAGAGGCGTTGGGCCAGCTCCGGCTTTCCCGTTTCCTGAAGATGACGTTCCAGGTCAGGACCTTGCTTGAAATAATCTGCTATTCCTGATTTTGCCGGCGAGCTAATAAGAATCGTCCTGCGGATGCCGGCTTGCCATAATTCCTCAATCACATACTGCAGAGTCGGCTTGCCAGCCAAGGGGAGAAGCTCCTTGGGAATTGCCTGGGTGATGGGCAACAAGCGTGTTCCCAGCCCCGCTACAGGCACGATTGCCGTTTTAATTGCCATTTGAAAACTGCAGGTTCAGCTTGTGGTTGCAAAGGTAATATTCTAGATCAAAATGCCCGCGAAAGAAGTAGCGGGTAACAATGGTTACGCCCAGCGGGCATTTAATGGCCAAGTGCTGATTCCAACCGGTCCACGTTTGATTTCAGTTGATCGATCAGCTGAAGATCGGGTTGGTCGAAAAACTGAACGAACACCTTGAAGTAAACACGATGAGGCAAAAACATTTCAGGCAATGAGGGTGAACCCCAGGCGGGAAAATGTCCGAGCAGGTCAGTCGTGGGCCGCTGGCTGGCGGCAAGTTCTTTGATGAACAATAGCCCTTTTTCTCCACTCTCTTTTGCCATTTCGATTACTTGCAAATCGTTATCGACCGAGACATCCACGACGTTCCAATGGTGCCGCTTTTGTTGGGCAGCCGGATCTGCCCAGCGACCTTCCAGTTCCGACGCGGAAACGAGGCACTGGACGCCGTCAAAATAGTAGTACCAGCGGTACTCGAGAGCCCCCGTCGAACTGGTTGTGTTACGTTGTATTGATTGATATCGAACCAGATCGGACAAAGGCTCGACGGTGAAATCGTCGGCCTCTATCAAGGTGGAAAGTTGACCGGAAACCGGTTTTTCAATTGCCAGAAAACGGGCGTATCCTATGCCGCCGAACAGAGCTGACAGCAGGGCAACAGCCACCAACAGGCTGGCGGGCACCGTGGTTTGCCGAGAGTGACGGCGAGCCGATTTCTCAATCACCCGGCTGGCCAGGCAGCGGTTCCAGAATTTCCCAGCTTTACCGACCAGGTCAGACGACGACTCCAGGCTCTCTTGTGTCACAGGCCCGAACCAAAATGCCAGAAATTGGTCCGTTGAAATAATCAACAAGACGGTCGCGACGACGATCAACACCTCGATCAACGAGGTTGATTCTACTGTTACATCAACGAACATCAATTGAAACAACACGCCCAGAGTGACCAGCAAAACAGTTTGGCCAAACACGGCCCAAAAACCAACCGAAATCAATAACAAGAACGCATGAAACAAACGCCGTGCATAAAGTCCAACCAAGGTCAGCCCGACGGCGACAAGGAATGGAACACCCAGCATTGACCGGACGGAAAAATCCAATGGCAAGATTCGCAATTCGTCATTGAATCGAAAAGGAATTTCTTCGTCGGCAATTAGTATCCCGGGCACACGCAATATTGGCTCACTGCAATAAAGACCCAGTTGACTCAACCAGTCATTGATCGCCATGTCAATTGAAAACAGTGGAAGCAGTAATGCCAGCAGCGGCAAAACGACACCGCCATACACCCGTTTACCAGCGGTGGTGCGAATGGAACTTTCGATCGCAAACAGCATCAAGACAAGTGCGGCAGCCAGCAGCCAAGGATCGGCAAAAACAAATAGCAACGTATTGCAAATTAAAGCGCCGGCCAGGCAGGCTGCCCCGGGCGCGCCAAAATGAAACAGTGTTTCTTTTCTAAAATTTTGAAACAAGCGGGCGAACAGGATTGCCCCGCTACAGGCAATCACGTACCCAATCGTTTCATAACCTGCCCGGGGATAAATCACACACCAGTAAACAGAAGCAAAGACTGTCTGGGCCAATGCGGCAACCACAATCAGCACCAACGGAATTCGATGGTGATTCGATTCGGTATTTGGTTGGTCAGACATCAATGCGATTTGGATGGAGTCGTGGAACGATGGGGGCAGGGTCAAGCGACCCAGCCGGGCTAAGGTTTCGTCGCTTCGTCTTTCAGTTTCTGGGGCGTTGTCTCGCGCAGCGGCTTCCCCGCTCTCTTGGCAAGAAATTCTTCGCGCAATTGTTCGCGAACAACCAGAAAATGGCTTCTGATTTCGTCCATTGCCTGCTGGGTGAATTCACCGTATTGGGAAACAAAGGCTTGCGTTTGGTAGGTTTCACTTTGGAATAGACTGCCGCGTATGCGATGGGTCAGACGGTTTTGTGCGCGGATAAAGAAAGAGTTTAGCGTACCCCAGTTGCGAGGCGCCCACATCGGGTCTCCAAACGCGTCGAACAGACTAAAGAGGAGGAACCCGTACTCCCCCGTGTCTTTCTGGAAATGGGCTTCGATGTAAGGCCACTGAACGGTATCTCCGTCGACTTCGATCGTGCTATATAGCAACTTTCGTTTGGTAAGCTTCCAGCCCGTATTTCGATAGCAAGTCGTCAGTTCGTGCCATCCAGGAAATGTCTGGTCCATCGAGATCGTTGAGCGAAGACGCCGAGCCGGGGTTTCATAAATCCAGGTATCGGACCGCAGGCCCAAGTCACTTCCCCGCGAGCGGTTTTGTGCCCGATAGTCAATCTGTGTCCACTTCAAATCTTCCCCGCCGGGCCCCACCGTTGACATGTTCAAAGGCAAGTCCGCCTGAGAAAAAGGCTTGGTGACATCCGTGGAAAAGAACTGAACACTGAATTTAGGACGAGAGTAGGATCGAACCACATCGACGAACTGGAATGCGCCGGCCAACAATATCAAAATGGCTGCCGACCATATCGCGTACAGCCCGATTTTGGAGATGGGCCGACGCCAGTTTTTTCGCTTGCTGTTAGCCTGCTCCTCGTTCCGCGGTTCCACGAGGTTGCTCCACATCGAGCTGAGCAGACGGGACACTCGCCCCGTTTTTTGTTCCGGGTTGTTTCCCGAACCAAACAGGAAAAACAAAACCTGGTCGGTGCTGAGCAACAGCAAAATGCCGAGCGTCAAGGTTCCATATCCAAGTAATTCGTGCGGAAAACCAACCGACAGGTCAACATTCCACCAGTAATCTGCAACCGGAATCATGATGATTCGAATCGAATTCATGAAAACGGCCCAGACCACCGCGGCTGCGATCAAAACCAGGCTGCGAAACAGGGGCCGACGCTCCCAGATCACAAAAACAATTGCCACAAACAGCAACGTGAAAAACGATTGGACTCCACTGCAGGCGTTTTCGATGTTGTACAGTCGGCTGCCGGGAATCTCGATGAGGGTTCCCGACAGATGGTGGTTCATTCCAAAAATATCCAGCGTACTGCTGGTCACCGACGCACTGAGGCGCTGCAACCAGTTGATGAGCGTATAGTCGCCACCATTGGGAATGATCAAAGCTACGTAAAGCGGAAGCGATGCGATGGACATGCCGCGTCCCGTTTCCGAATCGACCGTCCGGGCCAACAAGCTGGACACTAACAACATCACGCTCAGCGCAGAAAACCACGGCGATAAAAACACATATCCCGCCAAGCAGCAAACGATCCCCATGACAAACAAGCAAACGCTCCACGAGCTTCTGTAATATTTGAGCTGCTTGTCGCGCGGCCATCGATTGTAGGCAATCAGGCAGGTGGCCAGCACTGCAAATGGCGCAAATTGATAATGGGGCCGACTCCACAGCTCGCGGGCATACAGCACGATCATGGGCAGCTGTGCCAATATGGCGATGCCATAAGGTAGCCAAACCTTGTCGAAGTAGCCTGCGCCGAAGGATCCGCGAGGTTTCCTGTCGGCAGTTGGAACAGATGCAGAGGACATTTGGGATAGGTTGGGTTGAACGCGTCTTACTGGGTTGGCACCCCTTGGAAGCGGTTGTCGTGAGACGTGCCAATATTTTTATTTTGACGACAATGGGGAGTCCGTTGACAGACGACCGTCTTGCCACCACCACCCCAAGTTACGAGCTGCAAATCTTGATATCATTCCTATTATGCCCACATTTGGGGCAATGTGAAACCAGAATTAAAACGAGCGAAAGTAATAACGTTCGTTTGCCGAAGCTTGGCAGCGGCAGGTATCGTTTTAGGGAATATTCCGATTGTAGACCATTTGATTGTAGAGCACTCGGTACAAGAGTTCACCGAAAACCGATTGGGAGCACCGGCAAGCATCCGAATGATTGCCAAATACGTGACGGTAAAACAGGTGTTCTACACGGTCCAGGCAGATGATGTGCGACCTGGCTGTCGAAAAAATTACCCGTTAACCAGGGACACTTAGAGTCAAACGCAGGGAGTCTGGATACTTATTTCCGCCGACCACGGCAGCTGATCGCGGTACCAGCGAACACACTGCTCCAGACCTTCATCCAGCCCTGTCGCGGGCTGCCAATTTAACTGCCGATTGGCTTTGGAAATATCGGCCCACGTGGAATCGATATCGGCTTTGTGAAACGGCTTGTTTTCTATCCGAGCTGTCTTGCCCAACAGCGATTCAAGTTTTTCAATGATGGTAATGAGACTGATCGGTTGGTTCCCGCCCCCCAGGTTAAAGATTTCATAGCCGACCGGTTTCAAGGCCGCGATGGTGCCTCGCGCGATGTCGTCGACAAAGGTAAAGTCTCGGGACTGGGTCCCGTCGCCGAACAGTTCGATCGGCTGTTCCTGGTCGATCCATTTGATGAAACGGAAAATAGACATGTCCGGTCGACCGGCGGGCCCGTAGACAGTGAAATACCGGCAAATCGAGACATCAATCCCATACAAAAAGTGATGAGAATAGGCCATCAGCTCCGCCGATTTTTTGGATGCCGCATAAGACGATATGGGCGTATTAACCGGCAAGTCTTCGGTGAAGGGCATTGACTGTCCCGCGTACAACGAGGATGTGGATGCCAACATGTACTTACCCACGTCATGCTTGCGCATGGCTTCTAGCAGGTTCAAACTGCCAAGGGCATTGGTCGTCATGTAAACCAACGGGTTTTCCATGCTGTAGCGGACTCCTGCCCGGGCAGCCAGATTGACGACCGTGTCGAAATCAAACTCCTCGAATAAATCCCCAATGGCATCACAATTTTCGAGATCGATTCCGCGAAAATCGAATCCGGACTGTTTTTCGAGCTGCTGTAATCGGTGCCGCTTGAGGGAAACGTCATAATAATTATTCATGTTGTCGATGCCAACAACATGCTGCCCCTGGTCGGTTAACAATGCGGCGACACGCGAGCCAATAAATCCCGCGGATCCGGTAACCAAGATCGACTTTGTCATTTAGATGTTGCCAATAAAAAAATGGTTTGATTAAGGGGCGGCTTTGCCGCGATCCAAAACGGCCGTCCATTGAAACGGGCCGCGATGATACTTGCCACCTCAGCTACCTGCTGCGGGTCTATTGTCTCACGGGTCGTTGCCAATATTGCGGCAATTTTGACAGAGGCTTGGAAAATCTCAGCCCCAAGGGTGGTTTCATTCCGTTCTCAATCCAGGCTTGGCGATCACTTCGGTTAGCGGCGAGCCGGTTCCGCAGGGTCGCGTTGCTCTTGCCACCCAGTCGCATTTTTACCAGGATTTCCGGCACGTAACCAACCTTGATGTTGTTTTTGACCATCAGCCGCACCATGCATTCGTAGTCCGCCGCCGAACCAAAGCTACTAAGATAACTGCCCAGTTTCTCGTAAACCGTTTTCCTGACATAGACGGTCGGGTGGGGCGGCATCCAGCCTCGCTGAAACTTCCTGCGCTCGTAGTCGCCTCCTTTCCAATAACGAACGACACGGCGGGTGTCACTGGCATGGACGTAGACCAGGTCGGCGTAGACGGCGTCCCAATCGCCGGACAGGAATTGGTCACCGATTCGATTCAGTGCCTGGGGGTCTGCCAAAACATCATCGGCGTGAAGGAACCCCACGACATCTCCCGTAGCGGCCCGGATCCCCTTGTTCATGGCGTCATAACAGCCTTCGTCAGGCTCACGGATCCACTTTGAAATTCGCGATTCGTTGCTACGAACAACCTGTTCAGTGCCATCACTGGACATTCCATCGACAACAATGTGCTCAACGGCACACCCTTGTTGCGCACCAACGCTGTCGATTGCATCCTGAATCGTATTGCGAGCATTATAAACGGCGGTGATAACAGAAATTTTCACGGTTTAATCGGGGGCGACATTCAAGGCAGCCGAGAGGATTTTCAACGATCATGGTTTCCTGCCTAAAAGACCAAATCATCACTTCGCTGCGTGTGACAGGGTTGCTTCAAGACGGTTGCAACCGCAACCGCCGTTTAACCAAATCGTTTTTTGAACCAGTCAAGCGTGATTTCCAAACCGCGCTCAAACTGGGTGTTTGGCTGATAATCAAGGTACTGTTCTGCCAGTGAAATATCAGCCAACGAGTGCTTCACGTCACCTTCACGAGGGTCCTGATAAACGGCGTCTACCGTTGCGCCCGTCAGCGTTTTGATCGCCTGAAACAACTGGTTAACAGTCACCCGTTCACCGACCGCGACATTATATGCCCTGCGACTGGCTCCGGGAGTGGTTGTAAACATGCCTCGCACATTTGCCTGCACGGCGTTCGAAACGAAAGTAAAATCACGGGACTGTTCTCCGTCACCGTTGATGAACGGCGGCTGGTTTTTAAGAAGTGCGTCCATGAACAACGGAATAACGGCGGCGTAAGGGCCGTCAGGTTTTTGACGAGGGCCATAGACATTGAAATACCTCAACCCGACCGTTTCGAGCCCGTAACACCGCCCGAACGTACCGGCGTACACTTCGTTGGTGTATTTGGTGGCCGCATAGGGCGAGAGTGGATCGCCAATTTGGGACTCGACTTTTGGCATCTCGGGACTGTCTCCATATACCGATGAACTACTGGCGTAAACGAACCGCTTTACGCCCGCATCTTTGGCGGCCGTCATCAGATTCAGAAAACCAGTCACGTTAGCCGCATTGGTGGCTAGTGG
The DNA here is from genome assembly GCA_014237975.1 of Mariniblastus sp. Taxonomy (GTDB): domain Bacteria; phylum Planctomycetota; class Planctomycetia; order Pirellulales; family Pirellulaceae; genus Mariniblastus. Next base: position 59,825 of record JABACA010000005.1, read on the forward strand.
CGTTTCGATTGACCGGGGAACCGAACCGAGCGCTGCCTGATGGGATACATAGTCGATATTGGCGCAGGCGGTTTGGCAGTCGGATTCATTGGTAATATCAAGTTCTAAAAACTGGACGTTGGGGAGCTCAATGAAATCGGCAATGTTTTCCAGTTTTCCTTCACACAGGTTGTCCATAATGCGCACTTCGCCAGCACCATGGTGGACCAAGTACTCGACAATGTTTGAGCCGATAAAGCCGGCCCCACCCGTAATCAAAAAAGAGCAGTTGGAAATATCTGTACGGTGGAAATTATCGTTATAAAGAGGCATGAATATTTGTGAATACCAGTTTCAGGTTGAGGGATTTGAGCCAAGCTCAACGACAGAAAACTCTCAAGCTTTCCAAATCTTATGGCGACCATCTTTGACTTCTTTGGTTGCATTGCGCGTGTCGACAACCAGTTCGCAATGAGACACCAGAAAATCATAATCAAAAACGCTGTGATCGGTGGCAATTAATGCACAATCCAGACCCGCCAGATAGTCAGCCGTCATTTCGCTGCTGTCCATCTCGGGCACGTCAAAGCTCCGCATTCTTGGCAGGTGCGGGATGTGAGGATCGCAATAACTCAGCTCGGCGCCGCGCTCGGCCAACAACTCCAGCAGTTTAAAAGAAGGACTTTCCCGAGGGTCATCTACGTTTTTCTTGTAAGCCATCCCCAGGATGCCAATGCGACTGCCTTTGACAGGCTTGCCTTGGGAATTAAGGGCTTCGGCAACTTTGTGGACAACGTACAAAGGCATGCTCGTATTAATCTCGCCCGCCAGCTCGATAAATTTGGTCGGGATTTCATGTTTGCGGGCAACCCAACTCAAATAAAACGGATCAATCGGGATGCAGTGTCCGCCCAAGCCGGGCCCCGGATAAAACGCCTGGAACCCAAACGGCTTTGTTTTAGCAGCGTCGATGACCTTCCAAACATCAATCCCGATTTTATCGAACAAGATTTTCAGTTCATTGGCCATCGCAATATTGACACTGCGATAGGTGTTTTCCAGGATCTTACAAGCCTCGGCGATTTCACACGAATCGACCGGCACGGTCTTGGTTACGGCCTTGGAGTACATTGCATCGGCAATGTCACGGCTCGGTTCGTCATAACCCCCAACCACCTTGGGAATGGTCGCGGCCACAAAGTTCTGGTTGCCGGGATCTTCCCTTTCCGGGCTGTAGGCAACAAACAGCTCTTTGCCTATGGCAAGCCCCGACTTTTCCAAGGCAGGCACCACGACATCTCGGGTGGTACCCGGATAGGTAGTGCTTTCCAATACGATCAACTGACCGGGCCGAGCAACCTGTGCAATGGCATTGGTAGTTTGAACCACATAATTCAGATCCGGGTCACGGCTTTCGGTCAGGGGCGTTGGAACACAGATCAGGATAGCATCTGGTTCACTCAGTCGCTGCATGTCGCAGGTTGCTTCAAACTTGTCTTGGTCGACCCACTGCTGCACCATCTGGTTACTGATATGGGCAATGTAGCTTTGGCCAGCATTGAGCGCATCGACCTTGCTCGGGTCCACATCGAAACCCAGGCACTTGAAACCAGCTCTGAAAAACGCGTCGATCAATGGCAGGCCGACGTAGCCCAGGCCAATCACACCGATCAGGGCCGTTTGAGTTTCTATTTTGCTTCGAAGACTTTCAGCGGACGACGACATCAATTTCTCGATTGGGTACAGGTAAGTTTGCTAACCGTTTCTTGCAGGATGTTTCGATACAGGATCATTTGTTTTTCAATATCGGGATAGGCATCCAGCTGCTGCTGTCCAAGCTGGCTGAGCGACAAGCACTGATCCGCATGATTGGCCGTATCCAGGATTTTGGTTGCTGCATCAAGGGGGCTGGCCGGATCAAAATAGACGGCGGCCTCACCACATACTTCACGTGCAAAATCCAGGTCGCAGGCAACGATTGGAGTACGGGTCGCCATCGCTTCCAGGTATGTGGCTGAAAAAGTCTCCAAAATGGACGGAACAAAACAAACATGCGCGCCACGGTAGACAGCCAAACCCTCGGCAACCGGGACATTTCCCAAGTTGACAATTCGGTTTTCTACACCCAGGCGCTTGGCCAGGGAGTCTACCTTGTGGGCGATCGGGTTTAAGGCATCGATTGTAATAACGATTTCGAAATTTGGCTCATCTAAATCTTCAATTACCTTACAAATTGACGGTATCCAAAGGTGGCGCTTGTGAGAATAGGGTGCCGCAAAATAGACAATTCTCAATTTCTGTCCCACTTCGCGGAGGTCGGTCGACTCATTGGATTGGTACCACGGCGCCAGCGCGTTGGGAACGATGTGAATATTGCCAACCGGAATCCCCGCCCGCGCTGACAATCCTCGCTGCGCTGTCTCGGTTTGCACGATGAAAGTCCGGGCCGTATGAAACCAGCGAAGTTTGTATCGGGATGCAAGATAGAGACCCAGTCGGTTTCGCCAAGGAGAAACGGAACGATAGGCCTCTCGGGTGCTGTGGGTAACCCAGCCATCGGCCACTCCCATTAACTCGGGGACGGGCTGTTTCAGGTAGGACGGCCCGCAAAAGGTGAACACCAAATCGGGCGAGGCGGCGCCAATGGCCTTGACCACTTGTCGGCGCACCGCGGGCTTGCGAGCTGGTGATTCAATAAACACCCGTTTCGGGTAAGTCACCAAGATGTTGCGTTGGTCCAGTTCCTGTTGCACTCGTTGCGAGATAAACAGTCGCCAATCAAACTCATCCAACGCAGTCGACATGTTCTCAATGAACGAGACAGCGCGCTGTAGCACACCACCCTGTTTCAGGGTGGTCATGTTCAAGGCGATGACGGGTTTGTTGGGATTCAATTTACAGAAAGTTTGTTTCTAAGGTCTCAAGACGACGGGTTTACCCAACTGTTATCGGGTTCGTAACCCAAGGCCAGCAACGTCTCTCCTTCAAATTCAGCAAAAACACGGCGGGCTTCTTGGTTAAACAGGTTGTGCCAGTCTCCCACAATGCCTTTTCGCTCAAACTGGTGGTTATCCGACTGTCCCGGTGTGCGCAGTGTGCCAGACCGTCGCTTGGTTCGATTGGCAAACGAGTTTTTTTCAATGGCAGCTTCCAGGTGTTCGCGCGGCACGGAGCGTCCTAGGAATTCGGTCAGCAGTCCCAGTTGTTTTACGGGGTCGGTCTTGAAATCTTCGTATTTGGCGTAGCACGCATTTCGGGCAGCAAGCCATCGAGTGACAAACTCGCCAAAGCCAAACCGGGGGTGATCCGGTGATGTCAACTGGACTTTTAGGAAGGCGAGAAAATCGTCCTGGGCATCTCGTGCGGGGTCGTGGCAATACCCGCCGATCGTCAACGGCCGGTGGTCGCGAAATTTTTGGTCGTAATGGACTTTCTTGTGGTAGAACGAAACCATCGCGTCACGCGGGTCGCGAAAAACGACAATCGCGCGACGGATCATCCGGTGGGGGAGTTTATGGCACTGCACGATCGTGTCGCTGGATAGCAGTCGATCATAAGCGTACTGTGGAATGTCCATCGAGTCCTGTAGTAAGTGGCGAATCCATGTGCCGCCACAGCGCGGGTATTCCACCAGGTGGGTGATCCGCAGTTGCCTCCCGAACAGACCGTTGATGACGCCATTGGTGACCTGGTAATAGCGGTTGGACACCGAAGTGGCCGTCAGTCGTTTCCAGACGTTGTGTTTCATGGCTTTAACACCTGCCGATGCAGTGCCCCGCTGTAGCCTTGCACAGCATCCAGATAGGCCTTTTCAAGCTGGCCGATTGTTTGTTCCAAATCGAACTTCAGGCATGCCTCCCGAAAAGCGACCTCGGCCATCTGCTCAGCTTGTGGACGGTTGGCCATGACCGTGCGGATCGCATTGGCCAAGGCGTCCACATCATGGACCGGCACCACCGTGCCGGATTTTCCATTTTCAATGACTTCGGCTACCGGCTTGATGTCAGCGGCGATAATCGGGACTTCGCACAGTGCGGCTTCAATGACCGCGTTAGGCAGTCCCTCTGACTCGGAGGGAAACGCGAACAGGTCAGCAGCCCGCACGAGCGGAATGACGTCTTCCCGTGTTCCAAGAAACTGTACGTGATTGCCTAAACCGAGCTGACCCGTTTTTTGCATCAATGATTCGCGGCAAGGTCCATCGCCCACGATGAGCACTTGAAAATCGTTTCCGGCGCGATCGATTTTTGCACAGGCTTCGAGTAGATCGACGTGCCGCTTGGTTTCAATCAATCGCCCCACGGTGATGATGACAAAATCGTTTCCACCCAGACCCAGCTGTTGCCGTTGCTGATCGCGACCGGTCGCTGCGCCAACAGCAGCCAGGTCATGCCCGTTGTATATCAGGCGCAAACGGTGTTCGTCGACGTTCATTGCCCGCCAGAAATCTACGACGCCCTCGCTGTTGCACACAATCGGATAGCAGTACCGACCCAACCCATATTTCATCATCGAACCCTGCAAGGGAAGCAATAACTGAACCCCTCCACACGAATACATCATGGGGATTTTTGAACGGAACAGGAGCCGGCTGGCAACGGCATAGTATCCTACCGAGGGCAAAAACATGTGTATCAGATCGGCACCGGAATGTTTCAGTTTGCGGGCCACCTTAAGCAGGTAAATCGGGTTGAAAGACTTGGGTGCATTGAGGCAAACCGTACTAATCCCCGCCTCGTCCAGCAGTGGCCGGAGATTTTTTTTGGCCTCGTGAAGGTACCAGACTTCCGGCGCAAATCTTGTTTTGTCAATCGACTTGCAATACTGCACCAGGTTCCGCTCTGTGCCGCCATGGCCGAGCGTGGTAACGAAACAGATGATTCGAAGTTTTTTAGACACTAATGAATGGGTGAAAATACAGGTGTTGGCAACACGTTCAGAAAACGGGCGATCCTCTTGTTCTTATAGATTCTCAATACCGAACCTTGGGTGCTTCGCTGTTGGGCCGTCCCACCAGCTTGATGCCCAGGATGAATGCAAAAAAGGCGGTGTATATCACGGGATAGCCAACGTGCCGTATGAGCAGGCTGGTAATTCCATATCGTCCACAAATCGAGGACACGGCAATCAGGGCGATGAATGCCACTTTCCACAACAGGTTCCTGGAGGACCGCGCCTTTTCCGTTACGTATCGATAGAACACGCCCAGGATCAAGAAAAAGATACTGGCCCCCCAGAACCCCACCTCCAGGTAAATATCTCCAAACACAGACGATCCACAGCCGGAAACCCGACCAGTCGAACCCTGGATCAGGAAGGTAAAGAGGTGGGACGAACTCGTGTCTGGAGACTGTATGACCCCGAACAGTTTTCGTCCAAACGGCACCAAGCCAGCCAAGTCGTTGGTTTTCAGTTGCCCCCAATAATAGTCGTGCCGCTCCGGAGCCCAGTCGACAGCCACAAATGCACACAATCCGCTGCCACCAAATGTCTTGGCTGACAATTCGAATGATTTGTCCCAGTGCTCCCTGCCCGCATCATAGAAACCGAAGATCGATCGGTCGTCAGCCGTGCGGGCAATTTGGGAAACTCCGAACAGCATAAACAGGCCAACCATTGCGAGCAGTCCGGTCTGCAGCTTGATCGGTTTAATAAACTCAGAAACGGCGGCAACGAACGTTACGATGATCACCAGAAAAAGTGAACGGTCGCCGTGCAGCAGCAAGGCAAATGCGCCCAACAAAACGAGTACCATGTCCAACGCCAACAGCTTGCGTGTGTTGCTGCGGATGGACGCGCGGGAAAGCACCATGACGGTCACCGAGGCAATGATTAACCCTTGGAAAATCAAAAACACAACATTGGGCAGAAACCCAAAGGATGAACCACGGTAATTACCCCCCAGGAAAGCCGAACCGATCAGGGTGACAAACAGCGCCAGCAGCAACAAGGAACTACGGGTCATGACTTTTCCCAGCAGTTGCCAGGCCGCCAGGGTTGCTGGTCGATATTCATTGGACACGGGAACACGACTTCGAATCAAACAGAAGCCGCACTGAAATGCCGCCAGGCTGGCAGCACACATGGCCAGGGTTTTACAGACCACATCCGGACAGTCGGCTTGCCGCCAATACCAAATCTCATCACCCAGTTCGTAAACACCGGTCAACCAGATCGTGATATACAGGAAGTGGACCACGACGTATGACGCGGTGAAGGCCGTTTCCGGAGTAAGCCAGTTGATCGGTCTTGGCTCGCTGAGTTTGCGCAAGAATACAGTCGCCGAAATCAACGCCACGATCACCAGGATGGCAGCACAATATGAACGGGAAATGGTGTTGGACTCGGGTGCGTTGATGACCAGAAATGCGCAAACCAGGAAGAAGCAAAAATAGGCAACGGCGAACATCGGGTTCAACCGGTTTGACTTGCGAACCTGTCTTCGTATTAGATCGCTTGGGCCGACAAACAATGGTGGATTCCTGTTAGGCTGCATAGTGATTGTCCCACCAGGCAACAAATGTCAGTAAACTGAAAATATTGGTTGCTGTGCGGTTTTGTCGAAACGGATTATTTTTGTAGGTTTCGAACTCCCGGAACTGCCGTTCGACAGCGGCATGGTCCAGTATCTGGTTCTTGATCGGTTCGGAATCAAGCAATCGTCTTCTTATTTCAACCAAACCCGACTGTTGCAGCCACTGGACCAGGGGGATCGAAAAGCCCTGCTTCCGGCGGGTGCCATGATCTGTCCCAAACTGCCGACCCACTAACTGACGCAAGACATACTTCAGTTCATTGTTTTGGAATCGCTGTTCTTCGGGAATGGATAAAGCAAAGTTTGCTAGAGATTTTGATAGAAATGGCACCCTTACTTCCAGGCTGTTGGCCATGCTCGATCGATCAACCTTGGCTAACATGTCTCCGGGCAAATAAAAGTAGATGTCAAAAAGCTGGGCCCGGGTTACGGGCGGCAGGCCGACCAGCCGATCGACAAATTGTTCCACGATCCAGAATCTGGACTGCTGGTCCGACCGGTAAGTTGAGCCAAGCAGCGACAGGCGGTTCTTGTTTCCAGGCAATCGCGCCAGCGAAAGCAATCGACGGTCCCGGCCCAGCGCAAGCCGGCGGGACCATTCGTAGATCCATGGATTGGATGAACCAAGCCTGCCCGTTACACCAAAAAAACTTTGGCTCAGCCAGTCGGGGGCTCGGCCCCAACGGTCAATTTTCGAGCGACTCGATGATGGGCATAGCCAGAGAAAAGTTCATCACCGCCGTCGCCAGACAGGCAGACCTTGTTGTGCTGGCGGGCAAATTCACACACCAGGTAGGCGGGGATCATAGATGAATCGGCAAACGGTTCGTCAAAGAACCAGGCGAGCTGGTTGACCAGATCCAAGCCTTGGGGCCCCGTTTTTGTGCACCAGTGATTTTGAATGCCCATTTGTTTGGCCAGATCTTCGGCTTGGGAAGCTTCCGAGAATTTGGCGCTATCAAAATCGACCGTGAATGCCGATAGCGTGTCGGATTGCTGGGCCGCGGCAGATGTTACCAATGTCGAGTCGATTCCACCGCTCAGGAAACTCCCCACCGGCACATCGGCAACCAGTTGCTGTTTCACACTTTGACGCAATGCATCATTGGTTTCTTCGATGATGCGAGAAGTGGATCGGCCAAGTTCGGGCGTGTATTGGGGTTCCCAAT
>JABACA010000060.1:0-7027 GCA_014237975.1 Mariniblastus sp.
CTGAAAGCACGGGTTGACAGAGGTCCAGGCTTCCTGCCTGATCCATCAACAGCAACATGTACTAGTCAAATTCATCGGAGCATGTAACCTGCCGATACGCGAGGAATGTTCAAAGATGGTTGGCATTTGAAAAATCCAAGGCGGCTTGCACCAGAAAGCGGCTATGGATCTGATTAATCCAGAATGAATGGCTGTTCCGAATATTCCATCTGCCCAAGAAAGCCAGTTGTACCGTTAACCAGAACTGTACCAGGTGGCCGGATCAGGACCCTTTGGAAACTCGCATGACTGGTCTAATCGTCAGGTTTTCAACCCAATCGACCACTGATTAGCGCTGAACAGGGTAACGGGCGGGACTTAGTCCAACAAGTTTTCGAGGCGCGTAACCCGCTCTTTTAGTACAGTCAGTTGGCCCTCCAGTTCCATCAGGTGAGCTTGATGATCGGCCAATGTTGGCTGGACCGCATCATCAGCAACCACCTGGCCGGCTGGCATCCCGTCCGTTTCATCGTCTGCCGAATCGAATGGCTGATCACTCCCGCAAACCGCCTCGCCACTACCAAATTGCTGCTGGATTTTGACCAATTGTTCCGGTTCATAAAGATTATGAGTCACTATTTGGCCGCGCCCCGGTGGCGTTAAGGCAATGACAAGATCTTTCTGAAGCAAGCTGGCTAGGACCGGTTTCAACGCAACCAGATCGGCAATTTTTTCCATCCGCGAGGTACGACCCCGCAGATCACCGATTGTCTGCTCACCTCTCAAGAACAACTCGGCCATCACGGCCAATTCCACCCGATCGACACCTAGCCATTCGTATAGGTGATGTTTGAACTTCAAGGCGCGACCGTCACCTTGAATTTCGGTAACCACTCCAGACTCTCGAAGATCGCTCAGTGCAGCTTCGACATCATCAGTATTCAACTGCATTTGTGGTTTGCGGTTATTTTTCTGATTCGAAGCGGTCGTAATCGCATTGAGCGTCATGGGGTAAACAGTGGGCGTGGTTTTTGATTTTTCCACCATCACACCCAGCACCCGCCTCTCGATACTAGCGAGCGGACGCCAGGCGGGTTGGCCTGGCTGGTTTGAACTTGAACCGGGCTGTGATGATTGACTGTTATCCATGCTTCCTCCTGATTTACTTGAGCTACCATGATTTCAGAGAAATGGCAATTTGCAATGAGTCCCACTCCCAAGTTGACCCTTTTGCCCCGCTATGCTAACGTTCCCAAGCGGGTTCTCAAGGCCCTGCACAACCGTGTCAATTCACTAGTCGTCGACCCCTGGGCGGGTCGATTCAATCGAATCCTGTCCCACAACCTACAACCGGAATTTATGGCCAAAGCAAAGGACTATTCCGGAATGCTAGAGATTCTAAGTGGGCAGCGGCGCGGGGTGGGAGCGTTCCTGGTACGGTGCGGACTGTCACTGTTGACACCCGTTTACCGGGTGGGCATTGGATACCGCAATTGGAGATTTAATCGGGGAAAGGGTGTCTTCCGCGTCAGTGTTCCCGTAATCTCTGTTGGTAATTTAACGACCGGCGGCACCGGCAAAACACCGTTCGTCATCTGGTTGGCATCGTTTATTCGCAGGATCAAAGTCGATTCACCCTATGGTCGACGCGTGGCAATTATCAGCCGCGGCTATGGTTCGATGGAAGGCCAGTTGAATGACGAGGCCCTGGAAATGGATCAGCGGTTGCAGGCCGTCCCTCACTTGCAAGGCGCCGACCGGGTGCAGCTTGCGTCGACAGCAGTTGCAGAACTGGAGACGGAACTCATCCTGCTTGACGACGGATTCCAACACCGAAAAATTTACCGTGATCTGGATATTGTCCTGGTCGATGCAACGCGACCTTTTGGGTTTGAAAGATTACTTCCGCGGGGACTGTTACGCGAGCCGATTCCGAATCTGGCCCGGGCCGATGTCGTGGTGCTGACACGGTGCGACCAAGTGACATCGCAACGTCGTATGGAAATCAAGAAGCGGATCCTGCAATGGCATCCCGCTGTGTTGTGGGCAGAAGCCGAAATGCGACCGACGACCTTCATTCAGGACAGTGGCAGGCAACTGGCGCTGGAGGAACTGCGTGGACAATCTGTTATTGCAATCTGCGCGGTAGGCAACCCGAGCGGATTCCACTCAACGCTAACTCGGTTGGGTCTCGAAATCAGCGAGTCCATCGTATGGAGTGACCATCACCATTATTCACGCGAAGATCTGGAGACAATCCAGTCCATGACGGCACAACATCCAGCAACCGCTGTTGTCTGTACCCACAAAGACCTCGTCAAGTTGAACGTGGACCGAATCGGCAGCATCCCGCTTTACGCACTTCAAATCGACTCGGTACTGCAAACGGGACGGCAGCAACTGGAACAACGGATTAAACAATTGGCCGGTTGATTGGCTTCCCAGATACACGTCTTGAAAACCAGCTGAACAAGCGAAGCGGCTGCCTATCGAAATTGGAACCACTTGGGTGGATTCAAACGACGAAACTTTTGTTTGATCCCGTTGGAGGGTTCTTCGTCCTCTGCGACTTTCGCCGTATCGCCAAGTTCCTGGACGGTATTCGATGGGTCCTGCTCCGCGAATGAACGATCCAGGAATGTGGGCCAATACCCTCCCAGTACGTTCCGGCAGCGTGCCAGACTTTCGGTTTTGGCCAATAATGGACCCACGCTTGCCAATAACTGCGTCACGGCCATCACGTCATTTTCATCCAGCCAACGATCGTAAACTTCGACCCGGTCAACCCAGATTTCACCAGCGCCCATCAAATCAAAGCCAATTCTCAAACGGCTTTGGTCAGTCGTCGGCAGATCATCAAAATGGACAGCGAAGCGTTTCCATTGTTTGCCAATCTGATTAACTTTGCTGTCCGCCGCCAGTTTACCTACGGAGCCAAACCGGTAGTAGGCAGCATCCCGAGAAGTACTTTCCACTGATATCCGTAACGGGGGCTGGTTCTCCGTTTGATCAGAACGCAACCAAACGGAAATGGAAAGTCGACCCGTCTCGGGTGAATCAAACTCGTTGCTTCGAATCCAGACATTTTCCCCATTGCTTTCAAAAAACAAGGCTGATTTTCCGGATGCCTCATCGGAACCAACTTTGAAATTCTCGGGGTTGCTCACCGCCCATCCCTGTGGAATCGAACCGGACTCGGCGTCGAATCCGGGATTTTGTATTACTTGTAAAGCACGGCTTTGGCTGGCACTGATTAACTTGGCACGCAATTTGAAGTAATGCTGCTTTAAGTCTTGGGCTGCTTCCTCGGGAAGCTGATAGGAAAATTCGGAAAATGAAAAATCGCCTCCTTCTGCCCGACCACCCATGATTCCGAAAGGCTCAAGCTGGAACGCAACACTAGCCGTATCCTCTTCGATCGACAATTCGGTATCATCGTTAAATGTTTCAATTCCTGTGGGCAAACCGGCCGTTGTGGCCAACCGCACTTCGACGGGCCAGGGTGAGTCATTAACCGCATAGAAATAATGATCGTCCGCCATCCGCAACTGTCGAACCGTCACCGGATGGCTATGATCCGGTTCGATGGCTGACGGGATGTCGTTAAACACCTGGCTGGGCAGATTGGAAAACACGTTGACGAACCGCCCAAAGCCAGGTTGTTGTCCATGGGGTATCGCCGTGCCGCCTTCGATAAGTAATTGAGAGTCGTTTGATTTCAGCTCCTGAACAAATCGTTGGAGGTTCCAGTCATTGGATAAAGAAAACGACTGCAACCTTAATAAGGGTAGCTGTTGACTGGCAAACATCTCGCTCTGTTCCAGTTGCCGAAAGTGTGCCCAAGTTGCCCGATGCGTAATGACCGTTCCTCGCGAACCTGATTGGTCGAACCAGCGGTCCAGTTTGCCCGAATGGTCAATTTCAAATTCGGTGCGACGCGCCGCCAGCGTATGGTTTGGCGCAAATCGAATCGGCTTCAACAAGGTTATGCCTGGCTCTTGTTTGAAGAACTCCTGGGAAAATCCCAGTCGCAACATGACATCATTGATATTGGGCTTCTGATGCAGTGAGGGCGTCACAAGTGATTCGATTTCGGGATATCGAAATATGTCCACCGGCGCAATTAATGTACGGAATTCGGTTGATTCGGCGGCAATCTGATTGTGAATCTCGCGATACCAATTGGACATTTGAAGTTGTCGCCACTCCATCCAGTCAGAATAACGTTCCGACAACAAAAGCTGTTGTTGTTCAGGCCAGGATTCCGGCCTCGTCTCGAGTGAATCACCGATAGAACCAATAAATCGTTGGCGGGTCGCTTCATCGTAGCCCCACCGTCGACCAGGCAGGCTCATGGCTGCCGATGGTTGGCAGATCAATGCGATGCCCTGAAACGAGCGAAAGTGTTGGTAGCGGTCGGCAAATTCGACGATTGCGTCGGTGATGGCTTTCTGGACCCGCACGTCGAGAGGGTTGTAATATGGCAACATGCCGGATTCCAGTTCGTTCGGTCGATCCCCCCGAAAATTAACCAGGTCGAATCCGTAAATCTCTGTGTTTGAATCGCGAAACTTCTCGATTGCCGGAAGTGTCGACGAAAATCTCAAGGCAGGAACCAACCAGAGTCCTTCGCGCTCAAACATACGGTACATCATTTCCACGACATCCTTGCGAACCGGATCTCGACCGTCTGAAGCAAATGTACCGGTGTCGTAGCGTGGCGTGGGTTGCAGTTTGGCACTGGGAAACAGGGCACTGCCATCGGATAAAACCGTAATCACTGCACCATGCTTGCCACTGGCTTTCAATCGCTGAATCAACCGATCGACCGCCTCGTAATAGACCACCCAGTCATCGATTGGCTGTCCCAACTCCAAATCGACCTGTTTTTCCACTCCCAACCGCTCGGCAAACCCTGGCGATTCAAAGAACGCCATCAGCTTGCGCGTATTTAAATCGCCCAACATCGGTTTCTCTGCCAGCCGCTTGGGGCCGGAAGCCAATCGAATGCTGCCAACGGTTACCGACTGGCTTGCATGCCGATTGGCAATCAGCAGGATGGAACGACCCGGATGGGACCAATACTGTAGACGGTGGATTTTTAAGGACGGATCCAAATCGTCGCCGACAATGGTCTGCGGTACAACAACACCACTATCAAACCCTTGCGACGAGAATTGGCCGCTAGAATCGCTTTGCAGCACACTGAAGCCAATGGAACCGGGATTGCTCGCATCGTAATTAATTTCCAGTAGTTGCGGAGTCATTTCGTCTTGAGAGGGCAATTCAATCGCCTGCCAGCCACCCGGGGGAATTTGAATTGCGTTTTGCTTGTCAATCCAGGTCTTCTTGATATCGCCTGAACTAACGTGCGGCAAAGTAGTGAAATTTGCAAACCTCGAAATGGGTGGAAAGGAAAAATTATTGGTCGGTTGGAGTAACAACGTCGGATCGATCGTCGTGACTGTTTCCCAAGACTCGTCGAGTCCTCCCGGAATTGGATTGCGGTTCAAGGCAATGAACTGAATCGATCGTTTGGCAACCTGCGTCTTAACCATCCGAAACGGCGCGAGTCCACGCGTTGGCTCGAGTTCCAGTTTTAGATCAAAAACACCTTCCTTAACCGGTATTTCTATTGAAACCGCGGTTGGCTGGGAGTTGCCGTTTTTGTCGATCTCCACGGTGATCCGTTCCGACCATACAACCGGTTCTGATGTTCTGGCTGCAACAACCTTGGCAACCAGCGTGGCTCTTCCCACCGGCAATGAGGTCTGATTGGCCTGCAACTCGAAATCAAACTGTTCTCCAATTTCAAAGACCATTGTTTGCTTGTCCGAGATCAGCCTTAACTCGTCTCCCGGCACCCGTGTAATTGTCAAACGGGTTTGATCGCCCAAATCAAGTGATTTGTCACTGGCCAGAACTTCCGTCAACTGGATCGTTTCCACAATCCGATGATCGGGTTGATCGATGGCCGTCAGTTCTATATCGATCGTCGTATCGGACGAACCGGCCACCTCACAATCAAAACCACTGTAAACCACAGCGGATTGTTGTCGTATTTCTATCTGCCGATTGACCAAGCGGATCGTTCCCGGTGTATCGGAGGATAAACCGAGTGATTTGATGTCTCGAAGCCAACCTTTGTTGACTTTAATCGTCCCTTGCCATTGGTGAGGTTTTGACCCACCCCATGACATACGCAGTTTGGTTTTTGACTGATTACTGCCGAACAGGATCGGGGTATCATCACTAACACGTGTCGATGAAGTTGGTTCGGTGGACGGAGATTGCGCAACTAACGCCTCCGTCTGGCATGCCAATCCCAGCGGGACAAGAAAAATGAAGAACAGGTTTTGCAGAATTCGTACCGCGTCCATGGAGCTAACCTGGGCGTCCTTGCCCAATCTGAAAGTTACCTTGGATTTTTAATTTTTAACGCGGAAATGTATCAAAACTGTAAGCAAAAGCACCAGAGCAGCATTGCTAGCTCTCACTCACTTTGTGACGTTCCTGGAAAACGATTCTCAACCGCGTTTTCCCAGCGTTTTATCGATTTTTTTTGCTACTCGACACCGAATGCCAAATCATCCGCTAGCGGCTCGGCCAAGAAAGGTTTACCAGAGCTCAACCGATGAGCGCCCGAATCCATCAGCGTTTCGAGCGATCGTGTGACATCCATACAGCGGCTATGGATATCATTTACCTCCCAAATATCATCCGGCCGCACATAGAGTCGTGTGCCATTTCCTCGAATCAACTTCCAAGCCTGTGTTTGCAATGCTTCGAGTCGATGACTGGATGAGTCGCAAATCGAAAAAATCGCTTGCGTTTTCTTGTTGGGGACCAAATCGGAAAAACACTGGTGAAGTTGGAACCATTCTCTCGCGTTCGGGTCGGGAGCTTCTACTTCAAACCATGCCCGAAGCACCGAAGGCAGGATACCTGGGTGAACGAGATTATGATCTCGAATCGCGGCCAAGGAACGACCGGGCCAGCGAATCATCAATGGAACGTGAATCGATTCCGAATTCAATATTGGACGGCA
>JABACA010000060.1:7124-23844 GCA_014237975.1 Mariniblastus sp.
GGGATAACCACTCGACGAATAGATGCAAACCAAGGTCCGATCTAACCGATTAAAATTCTCTAACTCTTCCAACAGGACACCAAGGCATTGATCGAGCAACATGACTTGGCCTGCATAGGCTTGCTGGCATCCCAAAAGTAGATCTGGATCATCTGATTTTGCATTGAACTGGCCGCTGGGAGGGTCACACAAGGTCGGCGCATCTGGATCGTCCGGGTCGACACTCTGCGCGCGAAACCGGTAGGGCGCATCCCAACTGCCAAATAGGCCCTGGCAGTCCAACCAGAAAAGTGAGGCGTCGGGGGAGTTTTGGATCCAATCAATCGACTCGGCAAAAAATCTGGCGATCGTGGCCTGCTCAACGGAATCGACCAATTCGCTAGCCGGATGCTGCTGACCCACCTGGATGACCCGGTCAAACAAATCCTCGATCCCCGCAGCCGGCAGGGCAGGTCGATCCGTCAAAAAAATGGTATCATCTTCCAAGTCAGGTAAGACGTTTGCCGAGTCACCCTGATCACCTTGCATCAAGGCAGCCGGATGTTGTCCCATCAACATGCTTTGGTACGCCAGGTCCAGGTTTGGAGTTTGGGCGATACATTGTTGGTAAACGATGGAATCTGCTGCAAATCGATTGAAACTGGGCGTGTCAAACCAGGTATTCCCGTACGGTCCCAACATACCGGTTCGTAACCCGTCAATATTCAGGATGATTGCAGATCGACGGTCGGTAGTTGGCATTGGGTGTTTGGTTGGTTGACGAAAACAGGACAGTTAGAAACATTAGAGCAGAAAGCCATTCCACGCGGAGAACATTGATGACCACTGCCAGCCACTTATTGTACGACCGAAGCCGCCTGATTGAATTGGTCAGGCAATATGCCCTTTCATTTGGGGATTTTACTCTAGCCTCGGGAGCCAAAGCCAGTTTTTACCTGGATTGTCGCAAACTGACCCTCAGTGGCGAGGGCGCCAACCAGATTGCTGCAGGAATCCTCGAGTTGCTGCAATCCGACATGCCCGACGCGGTGGGGGGGATGGCGATTGGGGCCGACCCGATCACGGCGGCGGTGATCACGCGCGCCTGGCAGGAAAGCCATTGCTTGCGGGGATTTATCGTTCGCAAGGAAAGCAAAGATCATGGGACGGGACGTCAAGTCGAGGGTCCCGTCCAAGCTGGTGACCGGGTCGTGATCCTGGAAGACGTCATTACGACAGGCGGCAGTTCGCTCAAGGCGATTCAACACGCCCGTGATTTTGGCCTCAAGGTTGAGCGTCTCATCACGATCATCGACCGCCAGTCTGGTGGACGGGAAAGATTTGAGGCAGAGGGAGTTCGGTTCGACAGCTTGTTGACCCTCACCGATTTGGGCATTGACTCCTGACGACACCCAGTTGAAACGCCTGTCCCAGCTCACGCTGGATACCGGATTTTGTTTCCGGCCTTGCTTCTTTCTCGTCGGACATGCTCGCTCTCTCGGGTATGTGGGTCGATGAATCGAATTTAACCGTAAAAACAGGTGCCGCCAACCGTGTGTCAGCCGGCGACCTTCTTCCCGGGTCACCGTTTTTCGGTATCCAACCGCTCGTACCGTTTTTTTCCGCCTCCTCCACCGGTACGATAGATGGCGGGCCGATAGATGGCGGGCCGATCCCCCATTTTCGTGTCGATCACCCATTTTAATCATTCATCAACTTTGCAAGGAATGGTGCTTTGACGAATCAAGTTTTGCCTGACGGCAGCGAACTCAACTCCACCGACTCGGACCCCATCACTTCCCCACCCCTGGAACCGGTCATTTCGCGGACCACGGGTTCCACGCCAGGCTGGATATGGGTGGCGGGTGGTTGCGGCTGTGCGGCCGTTGTTTGCTTGATCATGATCCCGTTATTGATCGCCCTGTTACTGCCGGCAGTCCAGGCGGTTCGCGACGCGTCCCGGCGAATGGAATCCCTGAATAATTTGAAAGAGATCGGGTTGGCCAATTTTACTTTTGAATCGACCCGCAAGCGGCTGCCTGCCAGCTACAACACGGACAAAAATGGCCGCCCCCTCCTGAGCTGGCGGGTTCACCTGTTGCCTTACATGGATTACGGCTACCTGTACGATCAATTCAACCTGGATGAGCCGTGGGACAGCCCCCACAACCGGGCGCTGCTCCCCTTGATGCCCGACGTCTATCGGTCCCCGTTCAGCCTGGCGCCCGAGGGTCAGACGACCTACCTGGGTAATGCGGTCGAAGGAGGAACTTTCGCCAAGCCGTCTGGGCCGAACGAGATGTCCGACTTGTTGCTGGACGGGTACAAGTCCACCGACATTTCAGATGGACTTGGACAGACCTGGCACGTGGTGGAGGTGGATGACGAGCACGCCGTCCCTTGGACCCAACCGGCCGACTTCGATCCACCCCCCGGTGCCGACCTCTCCTCCTGGTTGAGAAAGGTTTCCGGTCGCGGTTGCCTGGTGCTCTTTTGCGATGGGTCGACCAATATGGAGACGATCGTTGATAATCAAGCGATAAGATCGAAATTGACCCGCGATGGAGGCGAAGTCAGCGAACTTGAAATCCTGTCGGGTCATTAGTGGTTGCCGGGCTAGCCTGCCAGCCTCAGCAGAACCACCCGACGGCGCCCGCCCGGTATTTCCGCGAGGGCCAATCAAAAAAGCACGGCAGCCCGCTGCCGTGCTCTATCTTAAAATACAAACGGGTTACCAACCCAAGGCCGCTTGATTGCCCACGAGGTCATTTGGGAGCAATCATACAGATCATTCGGCGAGATTGCTGCGAAGGCCGGGATTCGACTTTACCGTATTCTTCCAGTTGGGCGATGATGCCTTCCATCACCTTACGGCCTTCCTCGATGTGAGCCATTTCCCGACCGCGAAACAGAACCGTCACCTGGACCTTGTCTTTATGTTCCAAAAAACCAATGGCCTTTTTGACCTTGAAATCAATATCGTGTTGACCCGTTTTTGGTCGCAGACGGATCTCTTTCAGCTTGGCATGGTGCTGTTTACCCTTGGCAGTCCGCTTGCTCTTTTCATACCTGAATTTGCCGTAATCCATGATTCGACAAACGGGCGGCTTGGCTTCGGGAGCAACTTCGACAAGATCCAAACCCGCTTCACGGGCTTTAGCCAATGCATCGTTGGTGGGGATGATTCCTAGTTGATTTCCTACGTCATCGATAACTCGGACAGGAGTAATACGAATTTGATCATTGATACGATTCTGTTCGCGGCTGATTGTTTTTTCCTTTCAAATCAATATGGAAACTCACCTCAACGGGGCTGTGTTTACGACGCACCCGCCAACGATGTCATTCCGGGAAACCACGAGTTCGTGCTCCCAGGGGTACCGGTCGAGCCAACAGGCAACTGCTTACTCCATCGGAACTATTCAAAGTATGCCTGACAATTGGCACCTGCGTCAACCGAATTTTCGACTCAAAACGGGACGATTTAGGTTTCAAAATTGCAAACCACTCGTAAATGATTCAATGAGCCCAACATTCAAGCCTCAATATTCGTTCTGAACATCGGTCACCGCTGGTTCGGCAATCGCACTGTTTTTCACGACTTGCTTGACCCGTTTTTCCGAGACTTCCGCTTGGAATTTGGAAATCGCCTCTTCGACCGACATCGCTCCCAGATCCCCTTCAATCCTGTCCCTGACCGATACGGTTCCGGCCTCCGCATCGCGGGGACCAATGATCAGCATATAGGGAATCAATTCCAGCTGGGCATCGCGAATCTTGGCACCCAGTTTTTCACTGCGGTAATCGCCTTCGACCCGTAGCCCAGCCTCGAGCATCTGTTGCTGAACCTGGCGGGCGTACTCCTCGGCCTTTTGGCTGACGGTAACGATCCGGGCCTGTTCGGGTGCCAACCAGAGTGGAAACGCTCCGGCAAAATGCTCGATCAAGACACCAATGAACCGCTCCATCGAACCAAAGGGAGCCCGGTGGATCATGATCGGTCGATGGGTTTGGTTGTCGGCTCCGATATACTCCAGTCCGAAACGGCTAGGCAGGTTGTAGTCAACCTGAACGGTGCCCAATTGCCATTGTCGACCAATACAATCGCGAACGACAAAATCGATCTTCGGTCCATAGAAAGCGGCTTCGCCCGGCTCCTCTTTGAATTCTTTGCCCAAACTGGCAGCCGCATCGCGGCAAGCCTGCTCGGCCAGATCCCAATCATCCGGCTCGCCCACATACTTGCTGCTGTCCGGATCACGCAGTCCAACACGGACCCGGTAGTCCTCCATCCCCATCGCTCCAAAAATAATTTTCACCAGCTCCAGACATCCGGCCAATTCGTCTGCCAACTGATCCTGGGTAACGAACAGGTGGGCGTCATCCTGGGTAAAACCCCTGACCCGTGTCAGGCCACCGATTTCACCCGATTGCTCCCAGCGATAAACGGTTCCAAATTCTGCCAGGCGGATGGGCAGATCCCGGTAACTGTGTTGCTGGGATTGATAGATTTTGATGTGATGAGGGCAATTCATCGGCTTCAACAGGTAACCATCGATCTCACCTTCTTTCATCAGGTTGGCAAGTTCGCCGCACGTGCAGCCTTCCTCGGCCAAGTGACTTAGTTGTTCACGCGGAATCAGGGGTGGATATTGACTGTCCTGGTAATACGGAAAGTGGCCACTGGTTTTGTAGAGATCCAATTTCCCGATATGGGGTGTGAACACCTGTTTGTAGCCCTGCCGCCTCAGGTGCAACGAGATGAAGTCCTGTAATTGCTGACGTACAAACGCACCTTTGGGCGCCCAGAGAATCAGGCCTTGGCCCACCATCTCGTCGATGAAAAACAGACCGAGACGCTTGCCCAGTACACGATGATCCCTTTTCTTGGCCTCTTCCAGCAATTCCATGTGTTCCGACAGCTGATCTTCGGTGAAAAAAGCCGTTGCGTACAACCGCTGTAACTGCTGACGCGACTGATCCCCTTTCCAGTAAGCCCCGGCGATGGTCAACAGCTTGAAAGCCCCGATCGACTTGGGCGAAGGGATATGGGGTCCGCGGCAGAGGTCCAGGAATTCACCCTGTTGATAAAATGACAACGATTCGTGATCGGCCAAACCTTCGCTGATATGTTCGACCTTGAAATCCTGTTTCATATCGCGACAGATTTGCAGCGCATCTTCGCGGGGACGTTCAACCCGCTCAAATGGTTCATCCAATTCGATGATTTTCTTCATCTCGGCTTCGATGGCTGGAAAATCTTCTTCGGTCAACGGATCTTCCATTTCGAAGTCATAATAGAAGCCGCTGTCAATCGTGGGGCCAAAGGCTAGCTGGACCCCTGGCTTGATCCGCATCACGGCGCGGGCCATCACGTGGGCACAGGAATGCCGCATGGTCGCCAAGGAGGCAGGATCCGTGCGGGTGATAATTCTCAGGTTGACCTGGTCCCCCTCGCCAATCTCATAATCCAGCGGCAGAGGCTGTTGATCGATCTCACCCCACAAAGCGTCCTTGGCCAAACGCGAGCCAATGCTCTTGGCCACTTTCTTGATCGTGATACTGCCTGGATATTCTTTGACACTGCCATCGGGCAACGTTACGGAAGCCATAATCGTCGATTTCTGTAAGAACCGTTTGCTGCGATACTCGTGACATCCACAAACTGCCGCCGATTCGCAAGACGATCAGTATAGAACGTATTGCAGAAGTCTTAAACGGCCGTTCGCTCAGATTTCAAGCTGCTAAAAAACGGCTTGAGGTAGACCCTCACCGATCCCCCACGCCCGTTTTGCTCTAAATCACCCCGTCCATTTGGGATTCTGCCCGGTACCCCATCATCGCCGTCCACCGGGGCGGGTCTTCCGGCAAAGCCACGGGGCAGGCATTTGCAAAACACCAATACACAACTCGCTTTGATTGGTTAGAATAAGACGCTTGATTGCAACTCCGACCGTCGGCCCCTACTGGCAACCCGGTTTGCAATCTGGAATTCGGGCGGTTAGCTCAGCTGGCTAGAGCGCCACGTTGACATCGTGGAGGTCGTTGGTTCAAGTCCAATACCGCCCATTCAAAGACGCATTGCTTTCCTTTCAATTGGCAGGCAATGCGTTTTTTTGTGGAGTGTTTGAAACTCCTTGTTCTGCTGTACTCGCGGATGTAGCAAAACTTTACCGCAGCAAGTAAATATTCCCCGACAGCTACCAACCTTCACAGGCCTGACACCCTTTTCCCCAGGCTTCGGTAAAGGGCAACGTTTTGTTAGACAGTCAGCCGCAGCTCATAACCCAACTGCGCGCCTTGACTGTTGTCATCTGTCTTCAATGGCGTTCCTGGCTATCGCTAGTTGTAACCGGCAGTCGATTCGCTAAGTTAGCAGCAGATAAATCCATGCGGAGCACCAAGGAGATTGCGGTGGATCTTCGTCAGCGGTTAAGCGACCGTTTGTTTCGTTTTTATTTACGTCGCCAACTCATCTATCAATCCTGCTGGGAAGACCCGCAGGTCGACCGCGCAGCGCTAAATATAACACCCCACGACACCGTGTTGACAATCACGTCGGGAGGCTGCAATGCCCTGGCTTACGCTTTAGACGAACCACAGCAGATCTATGCTGTGGACTTGAACGAACGCCAAAACGCCCTGTTGGAGTTAAAGCTGGCGGGAATCCAGCGTCTCGACTTCGACCGTTTTTTTGAGTTCTTCGGCCTGGGCTACTCGCCCGTTGCCCGGCAGGTTTATCGAGACCGACTAAGGACCGTTCTTTCCAAGCCATCGCGGCGTTACTGGGATCGCCGGATCTACCAATTCGGGAACGCTCGTCGCACGTTCTACACCCGTGGCGGAATTGGCAACGGCATCTGGCTCTTCCGATGGTACATCGACTATGTCGCACGTCTTCGACCCGCGATAAATCGCCTGTTTGAATCAGACGATGTCGATCAACAGGTCCGGATTTACCGCGCGGAGTTGCGGGATCGATTTTGGACGTGGCCGGTGCGAAGGCTGCTCAACAGCAGCCTCTTGCTTAGGTCGGCTGGCATTCCGTCATCGCAACAGCGTCACTCTCGACAAACGGCTCCGGATGTGGCCGCACACCTGGATCGGTGTGCCGAGCAGGTGCTTGGGACGATCCCATTACGGAAAAACTACTTCTGGCAGTTGTATGTGCATGGGTCTTATACTCGTGAGTGCTGTCCTGATTATCTAAAGGCAGACAATTTCCAGCGATTGAAAGACGGGCTTGTCGATCGAATCTCGATCCACACGTCGACCGTGGGCGATTTCCTGCGAAGCAATAAAGCCCGCATTTCCAAGTTTGCTTTACTGGACCACTTCGACTGGTCATCCAGATCCCCGGCGGATGAACACGGTCGTCAATGGCAGGCCATTCTGGATCGTGCAGAACCGCATGCTCGCTTGATTTGGCGGAGCATGGGATCTGAGACCGATTTCTTTCACGGCGGTCGTGTAGAGTATGGCGGCCAATGGCAGCGGGTCGGCGATCTGCTAGATTATGATCGTCAACTAGCAGACTCGCTCAGGGCAAAAGAACGAGTCAACGCTTATTCAGGGCTGTTTATTGCCGCATTGAAGGCAACTTGATCGTGGGAATCTGGTCCGACCTGAGAGTTCTTTACCATCTGAACTTGAAGCCCATCCGCGGTAGCACACATGCCGAACGCTTGGAGCACTTTTATTCGCAACAAGCTGAGGTTTACGACGTCTATCGCGAGAAGCTTCTTCTTGGCCGACGCGAACTGATTCGTCAGATCGAATTTCCCAGAGGAGGCGTTTGGGTCGATTTTGGCGGTGGAACAGGCCGTTCCCTGGAGTTCATCGGGCAGTCGTTGAGCGAGCTCAAAAAAGTCTACGTGGTGGATCTTTGTCCCTCTTTGCTGGCAATCGCCCGACGACGAGTGAAATCGTTCGGTTGGACGAACGTCGAAATTGTTCATGGGGATGCCACATCTTTTCGCCCGCCAGAAGGCTATGCCGACGTCGTGACGTTTTCGTATTCCTTGACGATGATTCCGGATTGGTATTTGGCACTGGAGCATGCTCGTTCGTTGCTTCGGCCCGGCGGAAAGATTGCCGTTGTCGATTTTTATCATTCCCGGAAATACCCGGGACCGATGAGATCGCGGCACAATTGGTTAACGCGTACGTTCTGGCCCGTATTGCTCAGCAGGGATAACGTTTTTCTTTCCCCCGATCAATTGCCTTATTTAGAAAACAAGTTCACAACGCTGCACATTACAGAAGGCTTCGCCAAGATTCCGTACATTCTGTTGTTGAAAGCCCCCTACTACCTGTACGTCGGTTCGAAACTGCCGGATGAACCGTAAGTTAATGGTTTCGTGTGTTGGTTGTGGGCAGCATAAGGGGCGCCAGTGTTCGCCCTCCGCAGTACCGCGAACCGCCTCCGAAGGGAAAGGAGGCGGATGGGTGCTTCGGTCGGGATCGAATTTCAGGCGTTTGACGAGCAGGACGCCTCCCAATTGCGCTGTTTCTCGTCCGTCAACTCTGGTTTTCCAAACGGTTTCTTGCCGAACCAGATCATGGCGACCAAGCTCATAATTAACAGTCCTTCCATCGACAAGCTCAAGGGAATCACTGCATCCACACCTAAATTCAGGGCGTTTGCTACCAGGCCCAGCGTAAAACCAAGGGAAAGACCGCAGACCAGCGGAACGATTGAAAATTTTCCCCAGCCACGTTTTAAAGCCCAATAGCTCAGTCCGATTTCAATAAATAGCAACATGGTTTTCTCCGTTTGAGTTGGTTAAGTGTTGTTTGCTTACACCTCCAATAGCGGCACAGGAAGAGGTTTGTTACACCTCATTCCAAATTTTTTGGTTACGAAGGATCCAGGCGAGGATAAGAAAAACACCCGTCCATTAACTCCGGCAGTGTTGTGGACCTGATCGGAGACTTTTTTCGCCTTGAGTGGTTTGATTCGCTGTTGATCACTCGGCTCAAGGCCAATATCGACCGCCTTCTGCTTGTCAGGGCGAAACGGGAAAACTTTTTTCGTTTCTTTTGGCGGGTTCACGGAGTCGTTGGCAGTGTTGCTCCACGTAACCTGTCAAATCCGATTGAAATGTTGAAAGGGCCCAAGATGATTCACAAGAAATTCCTGTTCGTAGCGATGTTCGCAGCCGCCATCACCTGTTTGTCCACTTTAGATCATAAGTCGGCACAGGCCGACGATGATTTTTTCTACTTGCCGATTTACAAGGTACAGATCAAGTACATTTTCTGGGATACGAATTATTCCCATTGGACCACTGTCAAAACGACCAGTGATTATCTTGATGCGGTTGGTACCATTTTTTGGCTTGGTGTCCAACGTGAACTGGGCCAATTCCAGCAGGCAGCCGACCAACTGAATCCCAACGTCTATTGGCGATACATCCCGGTCGATTACCGGCTCGTTTTCGAGATGCAAAGGATTCCTGTTTTTTTCGATAGCGTAAAAACCTTGCCGGGCAAATGATACGGGGATTCCTGGAACCGACTTGAAGTGTGGTCAACGCAGTGCGAATTTTCTTAGGGTCACTGCCGTAACATCGTCATCGACCCGGAAACTGGCAGTGACGAAAAACATCATTTACTGGGTGAAATGTTATGCAGGTTCAACACGCCCGTTTGGTCCTGCAACTGCTTGAGGATTTTTTCGACATCCGCCTGAGGCAGCAGCATCTTCAGGCTGGTTTCCAGGAACGCCCGATCCTCGTCGTTATACGAACCGTTGCGGTGCGCAACGGCCAGCTGGCGTGCTACCAGGGCGAGCTCGTCAACTCCCCCGGCTTGCAAATCGGCCGACAGAGCCTCCAGCTGCGGTAGCGTATCCTGCTCCGGTTCCCGCTGCTGAAACTGCTGCCAGGCAGGTATGGTTTTCGACCGCAGGTTACCAAATGTCTTAAATTCCTGGGGACTGAAACTACCCTGGTACGCTTCGATTCGGAAGGGATCCGCCTGTTTGGCCCGATCAAGATAGGTTTGTGCTTTGGCTTGCCCCGCTTGACTTGGGTCGATCTTGCGATGAGTGAAACCAAGTTCGTAGAGGGAAAGGGAATGGGATGGGATCACGCTCAGTACGTCGCTAAAAACCTGGGCCGCCTCGTCATATTTTTCCTGTCGAAAAAACTCAAGCCCCGCCGGAAAAGCCCGGTCTCCCAGTCGGTTAAGTCGCCCAGTCGAAACTCTCAAACGTTGCATCTCTTTCATCCATTTCGAGTCGACCGGTGAATGCAGCGCCAAGGTCTGCAAATAATCGGTTCGCGGTACTTGCCCGTTAATCGCGTAGAGGGTCGAGTGCAACCACATCATCAATGGATTGGCCGGGGCCACTTCGTAAACCGCGGACCAGTAATTCGGATTGCGCGTCACCAGGGCTTCCAGATCGATCGCTGCCCACTGGCTGGGGTCCGTTTCCGGATCGATGGTCTTGCGAGCTTTGTGAAAATCAGCGATCCACGCATGAATGCCCGGAAACTGGTCGGCTGGCGCCTGCTCCAGGGCATTCGTGATACTCTCCGAAATCACCCAGGCGTACCGCCGCATACCATCGATCTCTTGCTGGGCTGCCTGTTTATCCCAGCCATCAGCATTCTGGGTTTCCGCTTGTTGCGCAACCGTCATTGGGACGAGCAGCGCCAAGCCGATCAGGCCAACCAACCCAGTTCGAAAGATGTTCGTTTGCATAGCGGTTTTCCAGCCAAATGCCAATCTTGATAATCCAGCAAGGACATTGTGACGATGGAAGTTCTGGCTTCAAGGCCAAAATGGCAACGGGAAACGGAACGGTTGCTGAAAAGCGGCCAGTTTGATGAAGAACCAGAACACCAAGTTGCCCACCCTGCAGGCAACCGTCAAATGCGCAATTTTCGTTTCTGGCGTTCGGCCTTGATCGCCGCCCAGATTTTCTGTTCCATCTGCTCGTACGTCTTGGATCCCGTTGCAGTACGACAACCGGTCATGTCGAGCTGTTGCAGAGAAACCAGTCCACCCAGTAACGCCAACCTGGCGTTCGAAAAATCGGGTCACGGCAGTGACATGCTGAGAGATTTAAGCCGGTGGAGTTGACCGATCAAGGCAAATTTTTCGTCGCTCAAAAAAGGATCACCCTCGAATTTAAGCGTTTCCAGGTTCTCAAATCGCTCCAACAGCTTGAACGATTCCAGCGGCATCTTGTTACCCGGATGCGACAGATCGAGACGACGCAGTTTGGGCACTCGACGCAAAACGGTGGCCAACGTTTCGTGGTCGTCCATCTCGACAATCACATGCCGCGTATCGGCCTTTAATGCGGCAGCCTCGGCCGGGTTGGTGACCGTTACGGGTGGATCATCCACGGCCAGCAGGCAGAGCGTGGTAATCAATAGCAGCGACATTGTTCACTCCCGTTAAAGCAAGTTACTCCAAACACTGTATTGGCATTGGCCCGATTATCCTGTTCTGGCCGGGCTGGCCTCTATCTCCCTGTTTGTTTCCTGATTGTGCCAACCCTTGCTGTCCATCTTCCACCAAAAACTTCGATCACGTTGTGAAAATTGACACAATCACGCCCGTTACAAGAGGAATCGCCAACATTATTTGCGAGTCGATCCGGAGACGGACGCGATCGACCCTGGCTTTGCTGGTACACGGCCCGTTCATCCAGCCAGTCAGTCGTGATGCTTTCTATAATAGAACGCAGCAGGAATCATTAACTGGGGCAATGGGCCTGGATGCCTTAACGGTGGTTGTGGTTCGGAGCAGCCCCTGCCTGACCCAACGGGGGAGAACCTTTTATGACCGACCTGAAAAACGTCAAGTTGATTTACTTTAAGGGATGGTTGTTCCTGTTGATCCTGCTGGCGACAGCCGGGCTAATCATCCATGAAACTCGCTCGTGGAGGATCGCCCTGCTGTTGGCCCTGGCGATCTGGGCAGCGGCCCGGCTCTACTATTTCATGTTCTACGTGATCGAACATTACGTTGACGAGGACTACAAGTTCGCCGGCATCTGCTCGTTCCTGCAATACCTGGTGACCCGGAAAAAAGGCTAGGTGGTTGCCTGGTCCGTCTGATCCGGTCGGTTCCGGATGTTGACCCAGTAATCTTGCCTGGCATCTTGATCGATACCGATCGGTTTTCTGCCACCGTACAGTCGATCCGATCCATCTTTTTTGGGACCCGAAATCCACACCTCTTCACCCGTTTCGACGTCAACGTAATTCGATTTGAAACCGGCCCCTTTCAAGGTCTGGAAAGCCCGCTCATTGTAATAAATGGTTTTGCCCGTTTTGGAAAATGTAACATAGCCAATCCGGGCATCGCCCGTGAGTTGGCCCGCCTTGATTTCGATATACATCAACCTTGTTTGACGTTCTTTTTCCGGTTTGACGCTATCGGCCTGTGGCGAACTTTCGTTGGACAGCGGGCGTTGGGAACCTTGCTGATTCGGTTGATTCACTATTTCCCTCTCTTACGACCGGCCATCGACCCTGGCAGAACCGCCTGTCCACCCACCCTTGGGCAGACGAGCATTCACGGCTCCTACATAATAGAAGCGGACCGTCAAACGGTCCAACAAAAAAAGCCAGCTCGAAAACGGCTGGCTTCTGGGTTGCTTTATGAAACGGCTTACGTGGTAAACCATTGTTCATTCGCTTCGGGGCGAACCTATCGTCTCCGCCGGTAAAAAACGGCCGACAGACATCCAAGGCCAAAGATGGCAAACGATGTCGGTTCTGGAACCGCGTCCCTGACGAAGGTGAAAGTCGGCCCGAGATCTCCATTCTCGCCGGTCGTATTGATCCTCATCGGATCAAAGATATCGGCCGTGTCAAAGTCCTCTATGTAACCGTCCCAGCTGAATTCTGGTGCAAAGGTTACCGCCGAATCGCCATACACAATGTCGTCAGGATTATCGCTTTCGGCATATGAGGCAACAATATAATACTGCACACCGGCGCTGAGCCCGACATCGAAAACCATGCTGTCCATTCGCGATCCACCGACGGTACCCGCGATAAGCGTATTGCCCGTTCCAGCTTGAACCGAACCAACGGCCAGGTTCGCGCCATCGCTCACCCTGAAAACCCCGATCTGATGATCTGTATTCAGTCCGCCTCGATCGAGGTCGTACACGCCAAGACCAGTCAGACGAAGATTGGCCGAAGGGGTAAAACCCCAACCGGCAACAAGATCACCATCGTCGGAATGATAGATATCTCCGCCACCCAGATAGTTGGCGGCGATGATACTGGCCTGGGTATCGGCGACCACCCCCCAACCAAGTAACCAAAGGCAGCAAATAGTAAGAACGTTGCGAATCATGAAGTGTCTCCTTGTTAAAATCCAGGTGCAACCAAGGACGCGATCCCAGACGACCACCTGATCACCATCAACCAAATCACGATAATTATGGTGATTCCACAACATTTCGCCAGAAATGCCGCGATCATCGAACACGAAACCGAGTAGCGATCCTGTTGCGGTGAACCTTGGTATATTAGGCACGCATCGATAGTTCACAAACCTGACCTGGCTCCTGGCATCGAAAAATTGAAAAGGAAACTCCATGGCATCGGCAAACAT
Source organism: Mariniblastus sp. (assembly GCA_014237975.1). Lineage (GTDB taxonomy): Bacteria > Planctomycetota > Planctomycetia > Pirellulales > Pirellulaceae > Mariniblastus. The sequence goes on from JABACA010000060.1 coordinate 20,694, forward strand.
CCTGGCCTTTGCAGGCAGCTTGCGAAGCGGGTCATACAACAAGCAACTGGTTCAATTCGCAGCGGAACGGGCGCGCCAGGCGGGTGCCGAAGTCACCGTGATCGATCTCCGCGACTACCGGCTGCCGATCTATGACGCAGACCTCGAACAGGAAAACGGAATACCGGCAAACGCCCAACAGCTAAAAGAGCTGTTCCGGCAACACGATGGCTTGATCCTGGCCTGTCCCGAGTACAACAGTTCGATCACGGCCGTCCTGAAGAACACGATCGATTGGGTCTCCCGACCGGTCGATGACCAACGGCCCCTGGCGTGCTTTGATGGAAAAGTCGCCCTGCTGCTGGCCGCCTCGCCCGGCCGATTGGGCGGACTTCGTGGCCTCGTCACGACGCGCACCATTCTGTCCAACATCAAGGTCCTGGTCCTGCCGGACCAGTTGGCCATTCCCCAGGCAAACGAAGCGTTCGATGAAGAGGGGCAACTGTTAAACGAGCACCACTTGGCGATGGTCGACCAGCTGGCCAGCAAACTCGTCGATACGGTTGCCAAGCTGCACGGGTAACGGCGGCATTACGTGGACCCAGGCCACGGGCAGGAGGTCACTGCGAACAACGTGGTTCATCGACCGCCCCAGGCCGCTTCCAGCGCAGCGGATCGGCCCACTTTACAAACCAGCCTGTCCACGATCTGCCGACTTGTCCTCTTCAAAGTAGTCGTTCGATTTCGCTGCCGGATCGTCCGTGCCCCAGTCGATCGGTTTGTCCAGCTTCTTGAGCCGTGGGACATGTTTCGAGCAATGGATATAAGCTTCCTCAACGGTGATGACGACCCACCGTTCAATGAGCCTTGACTGTTCGAGTTCACCAGGTGACAGCCGGTTGATGAACGACGCCGGCAACGCCTCCACCGCATAGCTCTGGGCGGTCCCATTGACGTGTAAGCCGACCGTCGTGTCAAAGAAATCGAGGAACACCAATCCGACGTGGGGATTTTCGAGCAGGTTGCCCAAACTGGCGAACACGCCATTTCCCCGGTACTCGGGATAGGTCAGCGTTTGGCTGTCGACCACCCTGACGAATCCTGGTTTGCCAAACCGAGGTGAACAATCGCAGTTGCCATTGGCGTCAGCCGTTGCGACAAACACCATCTCCTGCCGCTCGATCAGATCGATCATCGTCCCGTTCAGCAAATCGGACACCTGCCGATCATAGAACCGATTGGCGCGTTCGCACGAACCCATCTCTTTCTGAACTCTGCGCTCACCGGAATCTTGGGCTGCCGTTGGATCCATCAAAAATGACTTCAATCACTGCGAGGTTGGGCGGGAGGATGGGGGACTCATTCTATGGGGGACTCATTCTATGGGGGACTGATTCTAGCAGAGCGAGCGGCTCGGCCAATGGCTGCTGTGATCGATCGGGTGTTTCCGGTTTCGTTGATAAAACAGATTCATTCGACTGCCAAATGCTCAGTCCTGCCAGTTGATTTTCGCTAGAATCTGCGATTGACTCTATTTGTGGTCTCCTTGCATATGCCTGACAGCCCGGTAAACCATCAGACAAACACCACTGGCCAACAAGCCAAAGACCAGACCCGCAAATCCCCCCGCCAAGGCGCCAGCGTACCACGGTAACTCCCATTCCGGGACGAATGCTGCCAGTGCCGCCCCGATCGCCGCCAACAACAGGGCCGCAACAAAAATGAAAATGGCCTGGAATTTGTTATCGCTCTTGCGGACATTCAGACCGGTGACCGTATCAGAAACCAGGTGGTACGCCTCTTCGCCCGTCAGCGAATGTTGCGGCTCGGCCTCATTTGGGCGGTTGGTCACCAGGCCTTCTTTAAATGGATTTTCAGTCGTCATTCGGTTACTCCTTTTGATTGTCGGAAAAGTTATTAACTCAGGGGCAATTAGTACAGGATTGACGATTCGTGACAGGAAAAAGAATATTGTTTGAAAAATTTCAGCGATTGGCTTCACCGAAAAAATCGCGGGAAAACCAACACCGGGCCACTGCCCTTTAGCGATCACTCACGCCAGTCAGGACTGGGTTTTCAAACCAGATCACGCCCCAGCCACCGTTTTCCTCGGTCGTGACGATGTCCTGGTCACCATCACCGTCCAGATCGGCGAGGTAAGCATTGTCCATTTTTTTGCGCGTCTCGGATCCCGGCAGACGAATCGGTATCGATTGCCAATTGGCAGCCTGCCAGGAATCACCCGTGTACGTGGTGGTCCAGATATCCCCCTGTTTTGGAATCACCACTATTTCTGGCTGGCCCGGGGCGTTATCAAGATCGACGATCGCCACACCCTTGGGAAAATTCCCGCAGGGCTGATCGATCAAGATCTGCTTGAAGGTCGGGTCCCCAACCCGGTTGGTCCGCAACAGGATGATCAGTTGCCTGGCCTGTTTTCCCTTGCTCCCACCGGTGATCACGAAATCTTCGATCGCGTCGCCGTTGACATCGCCGACCGCCATGAACATCGGCTCGTGGTGCGGATGGATCGTCTTCCGCTGCCATGGACCGTCTACCTTGTCCTGGCCAGGGTTATCGTACCAGCATATTTCCACTCCCCGGTCAGGCACGACCATGTCCATATCGCCATCGCCATCCACATCACTCAGAATACAATTCATGGGCCAGCGATTTTTTCCGATCGTATGTTTCACCCAGTTTTTCGCCTGGTGTTTTCCGGTGGCGGGTTGCTTGTACCAATGCTGGGCTCCCACGATCAGGTCGTTCAACCCATCGCCATCCATGTCGGCCACCGTGGGGACCCGCTGTTCCTTGTCGAAGAGGGTCATCTTGATCCAGTTAGCCGAATCACGCAGCCTGGATTTGCCGGGATTGAAGTAAACCCATCCGCCATTGGCCACGTAGTCGATGTCGCCATCATTGTCGAGATCGCCGATCCCCGAGTCTTCGCATTGGCCATGTTTGAATTGGACATGTTCCGGCCACTGCTCTCGTACGTGTGCAGGACCCGGATTGAAGTAGAGGCGACTGTACTTGCCCTCTTCGTAATTCACCAACAGGTCCAGGTGGCCGTCGCCATCCCAATCATGGGTATTGATTCCGTCCGGGCCATCGTTGTTCGGGTCCGCCTGGATGACATGGCAACGCCAGCCACTCTCCCCCCGCTTGC
>JABACA010000061.1 GCA_014237975.1 Mariniblastus sp.
TAGCGACTCAAGTTGGCGAAGTCGATGCTCTTAATGATGTGGCCGTTTTGAAAATAGATGCCGAGAACCTCATCCCGGCCGAATGGGGTAAGAGCGAAAACCTGAGTGTCGGTTCGATTGTGTGGGCCGTGGGAAGTCCATTTGGGTATGACCAAACGGTAACCTCTGGAATCATCAGCGCCAAAGACCGAATGCGCAGTGGTAACGGGCACCAACAAATGCTGCAGACGGATGCAGCTGTCAATCCTGGAAACAGTGGCGGCCCCCTGGTCGATGCCCAGGGTCGGGTGGTTGGCATCAATACGGCCATCCATGGCGAGCAGTTCCAGGGAATCAGTTTCGCGGTACCCAGCGAAGTCGCAAAGTTTGTTTTTGATCAGGTCATCGATAAAGGTTATGTGGATTTCGGGATCCTGGGAGCATTCCCCGAACCCGTGTTTCAAAATGATGCTGCACGATTGAATCTTCCGGACATCAACGGTGCCTTGATTCGAGAGGTGATTCTCGATTCACCGGCAGACAGTGCAGGTTTGCAAAGAAACGACGTGATTCGATCGTGGAACGGGAAACAGATTGTCGGGCATGGCAATCTGTTCCGATTGGTGGACATGACGGCTCCCAACACGAAAATCAAATTGGTCGTTTTTCGAGACGGCGCGGAACGGGAAATGGAGGTGGTCGTCGGGTCGCGTCGCCAAATCATGGAGGCTATCAACTCGGAACGATCTCTGCCCCTCAAGCAGTAAAAAAAATCATCGCCCAATGCTGCTTGCCCGTCCTCTGGCAGGAAACTCCCTTTACAAACCTCGATGGTAATAACGGGAATACGATTAACAACATTCGATAGAGAAAACATGTACGGTCAAACAATGATTATGCAACGGACTATTTTGATTTTTCTTGCCGCTGTCCTTTTCACAGGAATTTCAATCGGCCAGGAAACAACCAGCCCTGCCAAAAAAGATGACAGCCTGAAAGTCATGTCCTTTAACATTCGTTATGGCACGGCCAACGATGGTGCAAACCACTGGGACAAACGCCACGAATTAGTCATCAAGACGATCCAAGCGGGTTCGCCCGACTTGCTCGGCACCCAGGAAACGCTGGCATTCCAGGCCGACTACCTGCGCAAGCATCTACCGCAATATTCCTGGGTTGGACGGGGACGGGAATCGTCTCCGGAAAAAGGAGAACAATGCGCCGTGTTCTTTAAAACAAACCGATTCGAAAAGTTGGCTGAGGGCCATTTTTGGTTGAGCGCCGAACCGGATAAGCCAGGCTCGCGGGGGTGGGATGCCGCGTTACCGAGAATGGTGACTTGGGTGAAATTGAAAGATCGTCAATCCGGCAATTCGCTTGTTTGGTTTAATACCCATTTTGACCATCGAGGTGCCAAGGCCCGACTGGAGTCAGCCCGGCTGCTGGCCCGTAAAGTCCCGGAAATTGCCGGTGGCCATTACTTTATCGTCACGGGTGATTTTAATTCCAGCGTTGCATCGAAGCCGTATCTGGCGATGTTTGGCAAATCGGACGATGCCAAGTCGGTGATGGTCGATACGTTCAGGCGAATCAGTAAAAATCAAGACAAACCACAAGGCACGTTCAACGGGTTCAAGGGAACCAGCAGTGGTGCCCGCATCGATTGGATCGCCGCCTCACCTCGTTTCGAGATCACGGCTGCCGGGATTGACAAATTTGAGATAAACGGGCAATACCCGTCAGATCACTTTCCCGTTACGGCAACTCTCCGGTTCAACAAATAGACCCGGTCGATTTCCGATTAAGGCAGAAATGGCCCCGGAAGGGGCATTTGCAATCGTTTTTCTTTCTGAAAAGATGGGCAAATACTTGAATCGCAGATAACGGTTTGACGAAATGTCAACTCTGGCTTAAAACTTGGGGCCTATCTGCCGGAAAGTGGGCCCCGCGAGGGGGAGCCGCGAATCGGGTCAGGCCTGAAATATGGAGCAGCCCTAAGCGGGGTACTCTTGTGCGGGGCCCTCTTCCCGGCAGACATACACGGTGATGAAGCGGGCAGCATGGCCCGGAATCCATTATTTGCTGTTCTGGATTTCTCCGTTTTTCCTTCTGCCTATACCTTCCAATGACAGATGGGGTAAAATCCCAGGTAGTTATTACCGTCTTAACTGTCCCCTGTTAGCCGATGAATTCCCCTGACCAAACGCAATACACGGTTGTTGCCCGGCGTTATCGCCCTCAAACGTTTGTCGACCTGGTAGGACAAGGCCATATCTCCCAGGCATTGTCCAATGCCATCCTGCAAAATCGAGTCGGGCATGCCTACCTGTTCACCGGTGCTCGGGGTGTGGGCAAGACTTCGTCGGCAAGAATCTTTGCCAAGTGCCTGAATTGCGATGAAGGCCTGTCGATCACACCATGTAATGAATGCGACATCTGTCAAACCGTTTCGATCGGTGAAGACATGGATGTTTTGGAAATTGACGGTGCCAGCAACCGGGGTATCGACGAAATCCGGTTGCTTCGTTCCAACGCCAATGTTCGCCCCAGTCGATCCCGATACAAAATCTACATCATTGACGAAGTTCACATGTTGACTCGTGAAGCGTTCAACGCATTGTTGAAAACTCTGGAGGAGCCCCCCGAGCATGTCAAATTTATTTTCTGCACCACGGATCCGCAGAAAATTCCTGTCACCGTACTTTCGCGCTGTCAGCGTTTCGATTTTTCACCGGTTCAGACAGCTGAAATCTTGCAACGGCTACAAGATATTTGCACCAACGAGCAAATCGAGGCCGAGCAATCCGCCCTCGCGCTGTTGGCCCGCCGGGCTGGTGGATCAATGCGGGACAGTCAATCGTTACTAGAGCAACTGTTTTCGTTTTGCGACAAGAAGTTGACCGTAGACGATGTCAATCAGCTACTCGGAACGGCCGACATGGGACGGATCTCCGATCTCGCCTCGGCCATGGCTGCTGGTCAATCCGGAGATTGTCTTGTCCAGATTTACGATGCCATCCAAGCCGGCGTCGAAGTGGGACAACTGGCTGAGCAAACGCTCGGTTACTTTCGAGACATGATGGCGATTCACGTGGGATCCAGTTCCGACATCCTGCTTAACTGTGTTGAATCCGATGTGGAAGGATTAAAACAGCAGGCAAACGAACTCGGCTTGGAGACCATCCTGTCCATCGTTCAGATTCTCGACCAAACGGTTATCCGGATGCAAACCAGCCTGCATACCCGAACGCTGCTGGAGGTCGCCGTGGTCCGCATCTGCAATCTGGAAGATCTCGATTTATTAGCCGACCTGGCCAGCCAACTTGGTCAATCGAAAACGGGAACCGTTTCACCCGGTACGAACATCACACCTAACACAAAAAAAAACGAAATAGCTAAAACGGCCGATCCTCAAAACGTGCCCCACGCGCAAAAGGCCGCTAAGACTAACCAACCTGAATCGACTCAAACAACAACCCATCGTGCCACGGCACCGTCAACCGGCTCGTCGCCAGTAGCGTTGGAGGAGGCCAGGAACTCCAGCAGTCCCAATGCCGACACGACCAAAAATCCGGATTCGAATTCGCCAACCAAACTCAACCCGGACAACATCGAACAAGTTTGGCAAATGACCATTGAATCCTGCGGGGATATGACGTCCGACATGGCGTCGCAATATCGCAAACTGGAACTGGCCAAACCGGATCAACTTATCGTTACGTTCAAGGACAAATATACCAGTGATATGTGTAGCCGTCCGGAACGGAAAGGGAAATTGGAAGCCGCTTTGCGTCAAACGACCGGCCAATCCATTCGTATTGATTTTGTGGCGAACATCGAATCACCCAAAGAAAAAGTACAGCCTCAGATGACCCGCGTTCAGAAAATTCGCCAGCTGGAAAAAAACCCGCTCGTTCAATCTGCATTAGAGCTGTTCGACGGCGAAGTCGTTGACTTCCATCAATCGAAACGAATAGACTAGCCAGTCGCTAGAACTGAAATAACGACCTTTCTGGGGCCATAGGTTTGGAGAAACAACATGTTTAAAGGACTCGGCAATCTTGCATCCCTGATCAAACAGGCACAGTCGATGGGTACGCAAATGCCCGCCAAGACGGAAGAACTCAAATCCAAACGCGTGACAGGCAGTGCGGGTGGCGGCATGGTTACTGTCCAGGCAGATGGGCTGGGCATGGTCCTTTCGGTTTCCATTGACGATGTTCTGAGCAACAAAGGGGATATGGAGATGGTCCAGGATTTATTACCAGCCGCCATCAATGACGCCATGACCAAAGCCAAGGCATTGCACGTCGAGATGATGCAGGAATTTACAGGCGGGATTCAAATGCCTGCCGGGTTTGACGACATGCTAAAACAGATGTCTGGACTGCCCGAGACTTCAAACGAAAACAATGAAACAACACCTGAAAACGACAATGAAAACGAAGGCGAAACCAAGTGACACAACTGTCTGAATCGGTACTGGATGTCATTGAACAATTTTCAAAGTTGCCTGGCATTGGGCGAAAATCAGCCGAGCGACTCACTTACCACATCCTCAGAGTCAATGAATCCGAAGCGATTGCCTTGGCAGATTCGATTCGCAATGTGCGAAAAAATGTGCGTTACTGCGAAACCTGCTTTAACCTGGCAGAGGGCCTCAGCTGTCGAGTCTGTGATGACCCCAAACGGGAGCAAAACCTGCTGTGCGTTGTAGAACAACCGCGTGATTTGATCGCGCTCGAACAATCGGGCACGTTCAACGGACTGTACCACGTTTTACTTGGACGAATTGCTCCACTGGAAAACATTGGCCCCGATCAGTTGACGCTGGATCAATTGGTTGATCGAGTTGCCAAGGGAAAGTTCCAGGAAATCATCCTGGCCACCAATCCAACCGTCGAAGGGGATGGAACGGCGTTGTACATCTCCAATGCGTTGTCGGATTTCAATGTCACTTTGACAAAACTGGCTCGCGGGATCACGCAGGGCAGTATTCTTGAATTTACCAACAAGGAAATCTTGGCCGATGCTCTCAGTGGACGCCAACCACTGTAGCCTTTTCAGAATTGAACATACCCATCGGATAAAGACATATCAATGGTCGAACCAAAAAGCCAGTCGACTCCCCACCGACGCACCCGCAACGATCATGCAACGGAAACGGCAGAAGATTATGTCGAGGCGGTGGCCGATATTATTGATGCCAAAGAATCGTGTCGGGTTGGTGATTTGGCGAAACGATTTGCAGTCAGTCACGTAACCGTTTCCCGCATCATTCGACGACTGCAATCGGAAGGGCTGGTCAACACTCAACCGTATCGGCCCATCCAGCTGACCGCCAAGGGTAAGCGATTGGCTGTGCAGTCCAAGTTGCGGCACGAAATCGTCCACGACTTCCTGCTATCAATCGGTGTCGATGAAACAACTGCCATGATCGATTCAGAGGGAATTGAGCATCACGTCAGTCCGAAAACCCTCAAAGCGATGCAGCGGTTTGTACAGAACGACAAAACACTCCCTTAAAACACTCCTGAACCACCATCATCCCAGTGATTGGGATGAATGATAACCACTGGGAATCACGACTCCCCGAATCCAGTCTCAGAACAAACCCTTGCATGCAGCGATATTCACTATCGCGCCGCCTTGATTGCCTTGGCATCAAGCACACCTTCGTAAATCGTGGCGGCCTTGATCGCCCCTTTCAATCGATACAATTCGTCGTTGTCCTTATAAGCTCCAACCGTCAGCCAACTGTTTTCGTCAACCAACAGGCCTCCCCGTTGCTCGTCACTTTGGGCAACCTTTACCCCGTCAACGTATAATCGCATTGTGCGACCATCGTAGGTTCCTACGACATGTGACATCTTGCCTTTTTCCAAAACCGTGGGTGCCATCAGGTAGGTCAAAGACTGATTCTCCGCCGATGCCAACGAAAAAAAGAACTTGCCATCATGAATCCCCAGCATGCAACCTCGCTCATAATTGCCGTTATCCTGAACGGCCCCAACGATCCCACACCATTCGGGAGACGCGTCCACCTGAACCCGAGCCTCCAAAGAAACCGTCTCTGGCATGGCAGGCAGCTCGGCATATTCCAAATGGTTCGCCAGCCACTGAGTTCCATTGAGCACCAGCCCATTGGATGAAAACTCGACCGGCTCAAAAGACTCAAGCGACACGTCACCCGTGATCGGTTTGACGGTTTGTGAATGAGTCGATTCCGAATTAAACAGCCAACTGTACAAAGGCTTCACCGGAGGCAGTTTCAACTCAGGGAGCACATCCGGCAAACTTGGAATTCCATTTGCCGACACCGGTGCAAATGCCATGGAGGTTTGCAGTGAATAATGGCACACGCAACTGGCACTCCCTTCGGGAATCAACAAGCGACCACCTGCCGGGATCATATTGATCCAGCACCCTGCCCGGGTTGGAGCAAGAGCCGTAAACGTTGACGTTGCCAAATTGAAGGCGGTCGGATTGCCAGCTCGAAAGAAAATGTGTTGACCGGCTCCCGATAAAGTCCCGCAGCTGTGACCAGGACGGTTCAAAGCCCAATCGGCCGATGCGCCGAACGGAACGGTTCGCTGGCCACTGTCCAGATTATAAAGATAGGGCTCGGCCACCAAAACAATCCTCCCGTCCGGACGATGCAAAACAACAGGATGATGAACCTGCTCACCATGGAACAGGCCACTTTTGACGTGCTCATGATCCGTCTCCCAAAGGGGCGATCCGTCTTCGGCGTCCACGACTCGAATCATGTAATGCGCTTTTTCATCCTGGCTTCTCGATGTTGTGAGAATGACTTTGTCATCCACCAGTTGGGCATAAAGCATATTACGGGCGTCGCTCCAATCCAACGGAATTTCCCAAATAACCTTACCGGATTGGGGTGCAAGACTCACCAGGTAGGAATCTTCCATTAACGTCGACATCGGAATGCGGTCCGTCTCATGCTGGACACAGTTTTTGGATCGAGATTCTACAAAGACAACCTGTTGATCACCCAATGCAATCGTCCCGTTCAGGATGACACCTCGTGGAGAGTACGACCAGATTCTTGATCCGTCGAGCGTCAATTTGTCGAATCTGCGACTCGTCACTAACGGTCGTTCTGACCGGTAGTCAGAATCGACATATGTAAACCGGGTCTTGTTATCAGTAGCCGTGCGCGGTGCGGATGATTTCATTACCGATGCAAAAAGATAATCACCAGCCTCCGCGACGTAGCCCCAGCGGGCATCTTTTCCCTTAACACGGGTCTTGTTTAATACATTTCCAGAGTAGGCATCAACCTGCCATAGTTCCTGATTGGCGGCCACAAACAACTGACTTCCGTTTTCGGTCAAACAGGCGTAACCCGCATCAAACGGTGTCACGTAACGCATCGACGATTCGGGCAATTCGAGCTGCCATCGTTCTGTCCCATTGGCCGGGTCGATTCCGATCAGCACACCATCCCCTTGCATTACCGCTGCGCCACCCGCGGTCAACGGCGCTGGCCCTCTCAAGTGTCGATCGGGCATGCGACTTGGGCCAACCCCGCCAAACCAGAGCAAGCGAAACGCCTCGGCATTCCCTACAATCTGGTCTTCACTATCGGCCCCATTGGCTGGATTCGCATATTGGTGTCGCCAAACTCCCGAGCCCTTCAACCGAGGTGCCATAAGTGGATCCTCGCTATCGAAGCGCCACACACAACCCGTTTCCGGGGCTGCCAATCCAAGCAAATCGGCCGTCGAATGTTTCGTCGGTTTGCCTTCAAGCAATACGTTAAAGATCCCTTTTGAAAACGGCAGCGGACTTGATTCATCGTGATGCCACACCGAGACGCGATGGCCATACCAACCCCTCATTTGAAACTCTTCTTGCAGCTGCCTGGCTTCATCTCGATTGCCAACAAGCGACACGATCCGCAATTCGGTTTCCCTCAACAGAGTGTCCACCAATCCGCCATCACCATCTTCGAGCACCAACGCCCATCCTCGTGGTGATTTCAGTGACTGCCGCACCCGATCAATCCGTTCATGGTCGGCAGGCTTGGCCAAAGATGCATTCTCCTCCGAAATTGATGGCTTGGGCCAACCAACTGATTCAGCAGCGGAAACACCTCGCCAGGCAAAAACCTGCCCGGAAACCGTGGAGGCAACCAGGATTTCCTGTTCCCTGTCAGGCAATCGACTGACGGCAAGATATTTAATCTCGGCCGAAGGATCATTTAACGTCAACTTGCCCCGCGATTGCCCCGTCGAGGCATCAAACAATTTAATTTCCGGACCACCAGCCACAAACACCGTCGAATCCCCTGTTCGGCCTGAAACCATCAACGACTGGTCGAGTTTACAATCGATGGACCAGGTTGGTGATTCCTCACCATTTAAAACGGCTTGCATGCTATGCCCTACCAGCTTGGCACCATTAGTAGTCCAAATCTTCCCACCCCCGGCAACAAATTGTTTTCCTTGAAACGAAAGCATCTTGGCGCCTGGCTGGCTGGCTTTCCCCTGAATGGTGGAGCTATTTCCAGGACCAGCGAAAAATGCCTCCGGGGTTAGCATGCAAAAACTTCCACCCGGCGAAGGCAAATCGAACAGAAATCTTCCGTCTGTTTTTTTGACGGCAAATGGTTGAGTTCGCCCGGTCGGTACAAAAACTTTTTGTTGATCGGCCAGCAAATAGCCCTGGGGAGACTGCTTGATCTTCCGCCGCCATACAACCTCCCCCGAGTTGGCATCCAGAGCAACCGAGTAAACACCCTGACTCGGAAACAGGCCGGCCGTCGCGAAAACGTGTCCTTCCTGAACAAGCACCGACGTTCTAATCGGATGAGAACTGACCATGCGATTGTTACCGACAACCCACGGCAGTTTTGGGCCGACGCGCGTTTGCCATATTTCGGCACCGGTTGAGATATCAATGGCCCGCACGATACCGTCATCGGCACCGAGGTAAGCCACCCCTCCTGCTACCGAAGGTGCATAGCGGACAGGTGCCTGCGTGACGTACTGCCATTCGATCTCGCCGGTCAAGGGATCGACCGCAACCAATCGATCATTCGCGGAGGATGCAACCAGGACATGAGAGCGGCCCGCCGCATCCTGGACAATCAGTGGAACGTCAGCCTGATCGTCCGTTACTCGGGCTTCAATGCGTTCGAGTCTTTGCCACAAACTACCTTTTGCCGGAGCAGGCCATGCCGGTTGAGGTGGACTTAGACGATCAAGGCTCCAAAACGGAATCCAATATTTTGATTGCAGGTCTTGTTCACGATACCCCGTCCTCTGTCCATTGCCACGGTGCTCTGGCCAATCCGCCCGAAGCGGGGACAGACCCAAAATCAGAACAAACAAAAAAATTAAAAGGGGTCTGCAACTGCCGCGGTTCTTTTGTACTTGATAGCCAAACATAAACAGTCCAATCGGTCCCGACGACGATCGGCAGGGAGGGCAGCAGGCAAATTACTGATTCCCAAACCTAACTCGAGACCTCAAATGTTTCCCACATCATAAACAGGCAGCCTTGGCATTTTACTCGGCTGGAGATTGCCAAACAAACCAGCCTTTGTAGCTTATATAAGCGGAGCTGAATTGTAAGCACTCGCACCAGAAAGATCGGCAGAGGATATTGAAAACAAGCGGCTTCCATTCCCCTGCGAGGAAGGATCGGGGGATTGTCAAGCTACATTAAACGTGGGAATCTCTCACCCAAAGAGGGGAACCAATGGCCCCTGGTTCCACGGAACATACCGTCAACCTCTCGATTCGAAATAGCATGCAAGACCCACTTTGCCCGCTTTGTAATGCACCAGGCCCAACTCCCTTCTTTGAAGACGATTGGCGCCCGTATTTTCGCTGTCTCGACTGCCAACTTGTGTTCGTCCCCCCGGAATTTCATTTGAGCTTGCAGCGGGAGAAGGCGGAATACGACCTGCATGAAAACTCGCCCGAGGATCCCGACTACCGGAATTTCCTGAGCCGGTTATTTGAGCCGATGCAACTAAGACTTCCACAAAAAAGCTATGGACTCGACTTCGGTAGTGGCCCGGGACCGACCTTGTCCGTCATGTTCGCCGAGGCTGGGCACCAGATGGAAATTTATGATCCGTTTTATTTCGATGACCCGGGAAAATTAGAGCGGCAAAAAACCGATTCCATCGACTCAAGTAACCAGTATGACTTTATCACTGCCAGTGAAGTTGTTGAACACCTGAGAGATCCAGCATCGGAACTCGCCCGATTGTGGTCCTGTCTAAAACCAAAAGGGATTTTGGGAATCATGACAAAACAGGTCCAAGACCGGGCAAGTTTTTCCCGCTGGCATTACAAGGATGACCGGACTCACATCTGTTTTTTCTCGCAGCCGACGTTTCAATGGTTGGCAAGTCAATGGTCATCCAGTGCGGAATTCATCGGTCAAGATGTCGTTCTGTTTTCGCGACCCTGATCGGCCGAAGGGGTGACCCATGATGCGCTGGTGCTTGTCATGCCGCGGGCAATCGACCAAGATACGAAAATAAAAAACCACCCAGCGGGGTGCAGCTGTCCTTTTTGAGCCACAGACCATTGGATCATCCAGCCACTTTTTCATTTCAAATATGGGTCGATGCCGACGCATGCCCGGCTGACATCAAAACGATCCTGTTTCGAACGGCCAAACGACGCAAGATTGATACAATTTTCGTCGCCAATCAACGCTTGCGGGTTCCCGAATCGCCCCATATCCAGATGTTGGCTGTCAGGCACGGGTTGGATGTGGCAGATCAGACCATTGCAACTTCGATGAAACCGGGTGACGTTGTTATCACGGCGGATATCCCACTGGCCGCCCAGGTCGTTGCCAATTCTGGTATCGCCATTGGGCCGCGCGGCGAACTGTTTGACGAAAGCAATGTTCAAGCCAAGCTGGCATCACGCAACTTGATGGACCACCTTCGTAGCAGCGGCATGGAGACCGGAGGGCCCAAACCGATCGACAGGAAAGATATACAATCGTTTGCCAATCAACTTGACCGCGTTATTACAAAACGCCAATCGATGAAATAGTTGGAAACCTGAGCCCAAACGACGCTTGGAACAGCACGTTTGTTTTCCTGCAAAACGGGTCACTGTCGCCATTTGAAATGCGGTAACTTTTCGAAATCGACGTCAACCAGGTGGCTTCTATCCTGAGGCGAACGTTTCAACGGCTTTTGGTACTTCCACTTCTCAGCCCCAAATACTTCCCGGCACAATTCAGCCAAGGGTGGGTCGTATTCCATCAACTCTTGCCGGGTATTGACGTGGTTATGAAGAGAATCTTTATCGCGGTTATTGTCAAACCAGCTCTGAACAGCCTCCGCCCAGTATTCTTTGTGGTTCGAAATGGCATATGTATCGGACCAAAGGCCGTTCGATTTTGCCCTTTGAAAGGCCCCTTTTAAACGATCATCAAAAGTCGGGTCCAGGGTGGCCATCCCCATCTCGTGAATGGCATGGGCAAATTCGTGGATACAAATATTCTCCGTTGCATATGGATCGCCAGGATAACCCAACAAGTTCTCCTCGGCACAGCTGACGGCCGGTGCCCGCGGTGTGGCGCCCAGTCCTCGCGCCCGACGATCCCAATAAACACGAGGCGAGAGATGTCGGTGCTCCGGTATGTCCGTCGTATATTCATCAAAGGCCATGACGGCCATCCTGGTACGGTTCTTAGCCATTGCCCGCAGTAGTTCGGGACGGTGGCCGATCATCTTTTCAATGATCCAGGCCGCTTCGAGCATCGCAGCATCGGATACTCGTTCCGATCCGACGACTGGAAGTCCACCCACGTCGATGTGTTTTTGATAAAACGTGTCCAAATCAAGTGAATTACGGATCGAATCCGGCACTTCATTCACCTGGCTGTAGACAAGGCATGTCTGAAAAAAAAACAGAGCAATAAGCAAGGGCGCGATGCCAGCCATGAATCTAGTTCCCACCCCGGCTGACCTCCCCCGACGCATTCGACGTTGACTTGGTAGCGAGCCAACCCAGGATCACCACGGTTACGACACTAAGAACAATGACCACCAGCTGTCTAATCTCGGAATTCGCATAACCTTTTTTCAGCAATGACTCGTAACCGAACCAACCTCCCACCACGGCAATGCAGCAAAAGGCCAGTGCATTGGCCCATTGGCGTTTATCCATCCAGTAAAGAACGCCACTCAACCAGGCGATACCTCCCATGACCAGTCCAAACCAAAGGCCGGTGGTTCCACCGTCAGCGGAAACCACTCGCCAAACACCACTGGCCATAACGACGGCACCGTATAAACAAATCGTAATGGAACTGGCTTTGATCAATTGACACATCGACAAACGTTTACATGGACAGGCTCAATTCCAACAACGAAACAAATCCAATCGTTCAATGGACCCTACGAGCTTCAGCCCGATTCATTACACGGCAAAAGCTGGGCCGATAAGAAACGGCCCAGCCCCGAGATAGAATCATAACTGGCGTTCGATTTCCCCTGACACCATCTTTACTACATTAATATCCTCGACGTTATCGGGCAGCGGCGCCTTTTCCAGCAATTCGGAGTTTGAAAAATAGACCTTGAAGCAAGGTCGTTCCTCATCAACGCCGACGCCTACGGCAACCACACCTTCAAACTGCATCCATTGGTCTTGGAAACGCTTCAGTTGGTCGGAGGAGATTTTTGTCATCGCCAGTCCTAGTTTCCATCGTCGACCATAAACAAGGTCGACCCATCTGAAAACGCAGCGAGGACCTCATTAATCGGATTTGCAATTGTCACCGAACCGTTACCGGCAAACAGCAAACCGACCGGGTTTCTGTCAGGGTCGGATACGATCAGCGATCCCGAATCACCCGAATCACTAAAGGTCGCATCAACATATTTCTTTCCTCGTCTTCTACGACCAATAATAACCACCTGGTCTTCAAAACGGGCTGTGCCGGCATCATACCCGACATTCACCGTTACATCGACTGCATCAACATAACCTTGAGTATACTCGGTTGTGCGCCCGTATTTCTGCACCAGTGAATTGATCGCCGGATTGGCTACCGTATTGGAGGTCGGAGCTCCGTAAGCCGCTGCGGGAGTTGCAAAACCAGTCATCGACGCCGTTGTCGACGCAATCGCAGCATCAACATAATTGACCGCACCTCCAAATTTGATGGGAACAAACTGATTCAGCGTACCGATCACGTCGTTCGGGTCGAGAACACAACCGTTATCCAATGTGCCGGGCTGCAGAATACCATCCTGCCCAACGTTGCCGGTATTCTCCCCAGCCATCACATGATTATTACTGAGGATGTAGTGCGACACTTGTCCGGAATTCAAATCGACTGCCTTTAAGCGACAACCCAATGTTCCCGCAAAGCAGTAACTCGGGCCTGTTGAACCAATCGATACTCCAATCGGAACAGGTCTTGCAAAACGTCCGCGGGGACTGTTATCGCCACCTTTTTTTGGTGGCTTACCCCGTTGTGGCGTGAAGTCGTCGTCAAACGCTCGAATGACTCCGGCCTCTCGTACGTGGACATTTACATTGTCCAATTGCATGGGGATGCCACGGAAGTTAGCGTTTTTGGTGTAGACCTTGATAATGGCATCACCATTTTGGTCCACCGAAATTCCTGTTGCGACGACATTCGGGTTCTTGAACAACTTCGCTTGGTTCGCCTGATTGGCCCGTTTGGCCTGGGCCATTGTGACTTGGGCCTCGCTGAAAGCTAAAAACAGCGTCAACGTAAAGAGTACAGCAAGCGAATAGGCGTGGAGAATTCTTGTGAGTTTCATCGATACGAGTCCTCGAAGTGAAGTAAAAAAAGAGACGGTTCTTCGCCAGCAATCCCGATTTTAGAATTCATGGCTGAAGAGACACGTGGCTGATTATTACAGTTACCCGATAACGTGTTAATCACCGTTCCGAAAAAAACGGTGTTAAAGCGCCATATCACCACCTAAGCTGGCTGGAAATTGACACTTTTCTACCATTAATGTCTCAATGGGGTATTAATTTCATAAATGGCCTGAATTTTGCCATTGTGTGACAGGTTTTTTCCCCCGATGGTCCTAAAATTGCATGAGACATGATCTTGGACACTCACTCTTCCTTTATTTCACATGACCGCTGGTATATGAAAATTTCCCTAGGCCAAAGCCTTCAACAATCTCAAACGCAAAAACTGGCTCCACGAATGATCCAGTCGATGGAGATTCTGCAAATGCCTTTGGCGGCCCTGGAAGAAAAAATCGAACAGGAGTTGGCAGAGAATCCTGTCCTGGAAGTCAATGCACCCGAAACCGGTCAAAATGATACGGTCGAAAAAAATGACGAGGTCGATGTTGACCAGAAAGAATTGGTCATCGATGACCAAAATGCAACCGCGGATGATTTTGAACGTTTAATGAGCCTGGATCGGGAAGTTCCCGACCACTTCGATGGACCGCGTCCATCCTCAAACCGAATCCAGGAAATTGGCGATCGTCAACACGACATGATGGCCAATGTTGTTGATCGTAGTGAAACACTCCAGGAACATTTATTGGATCAGTTGGCAGACTATGACCTGGACCCGAAGACGTTTCGAATGTGCCAACGAATCATTTCCTCGCTGAACGCTGATGACGGTGGTTATCTGCGGACCAGTTTGATGGATTTGCTACCAGCTGATTCCAGTCCGGAAGATCTCGATATAGCGGAAGAAGCATTGGCGATTGTCCAATCACTGGAACCAGTCGGCATTGCGGCAAGAGATTTGTCAGAATGCTTATTGTTGCAGTTGAATCCCAATATCAAACATTTAAAACGTGTACGAACTCTCATCCAGAACCACCTGGACGATTTAAGACATAACCGGCTGCCGCAAATCCAAAAGACCACGGGTTACACGATCGATCAGATTCGAGAAGCCTGGGAAGAACTAAAAAAACTTGACCCCAAACCAGCCAGTTGCTTTGCTGACCAATTCGTTCCCTCGGTCACCCCGGATTTGCGAGTCAAGCACGACAGCCAAGGTGACTATGTCGTTGAGATGGACGAAGGCCCAGCACGCAGCCTCTACATCAGCAAGTACTATCGTCAACGATTGGCCAATGGACAGGCAACGGCCGAAGAAAAAGAATTCATCAAACGAAAAATTACAGCTGCACAATGGCTGATTGAATCAATCGAGCAGCGACGGTCGACACTGACCCGTGTGGCTCAAGCAATCGTCGATCATCAAACACGATTTCTTGATGATGGGCCAGAACACCTCGAGCCGTTAAAGATGCAGCAGATCGCTGACAAAGTCGGGGTCCATGTGACAACCGTCAGTCGCGCAGTGGATGACAAATGGATCGAAACACCAAGGGGAATCCTACCCCTAAAACGGTTTTTTGTGGGAGGGACTACCAATGATGCGGGTGAAGATATCGCATGGGACAAGATCCGCCAGGCGTTACAAAAATTGATTGACGAAGAGAACAAATCGAAACCTTACAGCGATGACGAAATTGTCAAACGTCTCAAGTCCTTGGGTTTGAATGTGGCGCGACGAACTGTCACCAAATATCGTCAAAAAATGAACATTCCCAGTTCCCGACAACGCCGCGACTGGTCTCAGAAAAAATAGGGAATGCGGTTCATCACGTGATTCCACTGGTACCGACCGCACCACCGGAAAACGGCAGCCACTCCGACTGTAAGGGCACTCACACTCTGTCAATCAGCCAAACTGACGCCCTGAAATCCGGGTACTGCCTTGCACAGAGAAATAGTGTTCCACGAAAAACAGTGATTCGTTGTTCTATCTCGCCCGGTCAAGAACTTGCCAAAGTAGAGGCTGCCGGTGAAAATATGGACTAATTCTCGATTCTTTCGTTACCGCCCCTTCGGGATCGTTGATGTCGACCGTTGACTCCAATTCAGTATCTTCGCCCCAGGCGGGCACCACGATCGATCCACTTGCCTTAACGCGTCGTGGCGTGGTGGACAATCAACTACTGGTTACAACCCCGGAAAATATTGCCTTTCAATATCAGGTCGCCGGACCGTTTCGTCGCGTCGTCGCCTTCCTCTTGGACATACTGATTTCACAGGTTGCTTATTGGACACTGGCCATTGGCATTCTACTGCTTTTCACTTTCCTCCTGATACCGTGGTCGGGTGGTCCAGGGAGTGGGTGGGCTACAACTGTTCTGGAATTTTTGTCGGGCATGGTGCTTATTGGAGCATTTATTGTCACCTGGTTTTATGGTGCTGTCACCGAAGCATACTTTAATGGTCAGTCATTTGGGAAAATGCTTACCAACCTCCGCGTGTTATGCGCGGATGGGAACGCGATCAATGGCACGCAGGCAGCACTTCGCAATTTTTTTCGGCTGCTGGACGCCTGGCCAGCCATTTCACTCGGCTTCCTGATCGGTGTTCAGGAAATGGACATGATCTTTTTGCCCACGTTCATGCTAGGTTTGGTCATGATGACCGTCAGCCGAAAATACCAACGGATTGGCGACTTGGTTGCTGGCACGATTGTCGTTAACGAACAAAAGAAATGGACACACGGATTGGCAAAATTCGAGGATCGCCGAGTTGCTCAACTGGCCGAGATCATTCCACGTGACTTTGAGGTCTCCCCCAGTTTGGCACGTTCGCTGGCAGATTTTACCGAAGAACGTCGATACCTGCCCAATCAACGAGTCGCCGAAATTGCAGCTCACCTGGGACCACTGTTGATCGAGAGGTTTGGACTACCGCATGACACCAATCACGACCTGTTGTTGTGTTCCCTCTATTACAAGACGTTTGTTGCAGATCAGGTCGATGAACAGCCGACTTCCATGCTGGAACACCCCTCTGTTTTGAATTCCAACTTAATTGATACAGCGGCCACCGAAAGCCAAACTCCCCCGGTCAGTCTGGAGGGAGAAGCCAGATGAAAGTAGCTCAACTCATCGAGCGACGCCAACCAATGTGGCGAGAGCTGGAAATACTCTGCGGGCAAATGACACGAGGCTCGCGAAAAAAAGACCCTGAAGTCGTGGCGCGATTTTCGGAGTTGTACCGCGCCGCCTGCGCCGATTTGGCTTTGGCAGAAGCTTATCAACTACCCCCAAAAACCGTTGACTATTTGCATCGCCTTGTGGCACGGGCCCACAATCAACTCTACCGCAGCAGGCATTACCAGTGGAATAAATGGTACCGTCTGGTTTTCCATGAAACACCGAGGCGGATTTTTGACGACCGTTGTGTGCACTTTGTCTTCCTGATCTTTTGGGGCCTGTTCCTGACTTCCGGTTACCTGGCATATGAAGATACGCTCTGGCCCGATTTTGCTGCCGATGTGATCGGCGAAAAGGAGCTCGACCAGTTCGAAGAAATGTACGGAGGAATGGAAACGCGTTCCGTCGGTGGAAGTTCTCAAATGATGGGGTTTTATATTTTCAACAACGCGGGGATTGGCCTGAGTTGCTTTGTCTGGATGTTGCTGGTATTACCCGGCATGGTCACATTGACATTCAATGCCGTCTACCTGGGTGCCGTATTCGGCTACATGTTTCGACCGGACATGGGAGAAGCGGGGCTGAATTTCAAGAACTTTGTCACGGCTCACGGTCCGTGTGAGCTAACCGCCATCGTGTTGGCATCCGGCGCGGGTTTGAAAATTGGCTTGAGTTGGCTTAACACTAACGGGTTGAGCCGTTTCGACTCCCTTGCGAAAACGGCCCACGAAACGTTGCCGATTGCCATGTGTGCTGTGTTTCTGTTTATCCTGGCAGCCATGATCGAAGGCTTTATCTCGCCCTTGTCCGAATCCGTGTTGCCCTGGTGGATAAAGGGACTCGTAGGGGCCACATCCAGCTGTTGCCTGATGATCTATTTTGTCTGCCTGGGGTATCCGCATCGACAAAACAAGGCAGGAGAGCAGTTGTATTGATTTTCGACCAGACCTTTATCGCCATTCGAAAACGGAACATTTTTGAAATACTGGATCTTTCGATTCATGTTATTTGGAATTACTGCCTGCCGCTGTCTTTCCTGCTGTTTCTTAATGTTCTTCCGTTTTTCATCCTCGACTGGCTACTGTTCCGTTGGATGGTATCGGGACTAATGGCCAATGAATATGCACCCCTCTATCTCTGGCTAACGTGCCTGATGGTGGTCAGCCAGGCACAATTGGGAACAACGTTTATTACCTGTTACCTGGGACGGGCGCTTTTTCAGGGGCGGCCATCGATTCGGGAAACCATTCTGGCCTCTCTGCAAGCCTTGCCGCAAATTTTCTGGGTCCACGGAATATTACGGACCATCGTTCCAGCAATTTTATTAGGCCTATTCCTTAGCCAAACAGCCAGCCCGGCAGTAGTGTCTTTGCTGATACTGGTCGTTCTGGCTGGACTGATCGTCCGATCGTTCCGACCGTTTGCGACGGAGATGTTATTACTCGAAAAGAACCCGCTGCGATCCAAAAACCAAACCGACATCAACTACGCGACGCGATCATCGGCGTTACACAATGTTGCTTTTTCAATCAACTTTGGACGATTCCTGTTGATCGGCCTGTTGTCTCTGCCGCTTGCTTTTGTGTTCTATGCTTCCCTGCTTTTGGTGGACAAATCGGTCAACCTGCACATTGACCCAGATACGACATTGGTCACATTTTACTGGCCCGCTTCCCTTTGGATTGTCGCCGGATTAATGGCTGTCGTTCGCTTTTTGTCGTACATTGATATTCGAATTCGACAGGAAGGTTGGGCCGTGGAGTTGAGGATCCGCGCCGAAGCAATCCGACTTAACAAGAATATGGAAACGTGATTTATTCAATGCGGTATATGAGCATGCAGTTCTTGTTGGGCGGGGTCATTTTGACAGGGTCATTTATTGCCCTGTTGGGAACGGCCAATGCGCAACAACCTGATCCAGTTGAAATTGGTGCTGAGGCGCTCAAAGATGGAAAGTTCCCCTGGTATGCAAGCGATTCCAACACGGCTCAGAGAGTCGAGTCCCCGAATACAAAATCCGCGGCATCTGCCAATCGCGGATTGGTACCTGCCAAAAAAGTTCAGCCAGCCGCAACTCCGAAGTCCTGGGCTGGCTGGTTCCAACAGCTTTTTGACGGTCTGAGTTATGCCGCATACATAATGTTAATCATTTTAGTAGTAGTGATAGCCAGCCTGTTGATCTGGGGTTATATCCGCCTCCGCCCATCCGGAATGTCGAAAACGGACCGGCAAAAACTTGAAGAAAACGAGGCGATGAGTGATCGCATCCAAGAACTTCCGTTCGCAGTGTCACGACAATTGAACGACAATTTTGAAGATCGGGCACAAGCAGCTGCGGACGCGGGAAACTATTCCGAAGCAGTGATGTTGCTGTTCAGTTTCATACTGTTGTCCTTGGATCGCAAAGGCTTGATACGGTTACGTAGAGGGACTACGAATCGACAGTACCTGAATGAAATCCGGCATCAAGACAGATTGCCAGACTTTTACAAGCAAGTCATGGTGCCTTTTGAGAAGTCTTTTTTTGGTGGCCACCGCATTGACCAGGAAACCTTTGAGAAATGTTGGAACCATGTTGAATCTTTCCGGCACAGCCTCAGTTAGGTTAATGGGGGAAGAACGCATGAAATTCGATGAACCGCGTTTGCTCGAGAGAGTATTGCCGACTGACTTTGCTAAACGGTTGGCAATCGCCTTGCTGTGCGCTGCTGTTTTTCCAGCCATGACCGGGTGTGATCCAAGACCCACAACCGTTCACACCGGATACGGTCGGCTAACGGGATCTGGATACAGGACCAGCGTCAACGGCACACGCGTGTTTGCCAACATGCTGGAATCTTATGGCATGAAAATCGACAAGCACACAAGGTTGACTCCGAGAATCGACCGCTACGGCACGATTGTTTTCTTCCCAGAGGATCGGGCAGCACCCAGTCAAGAAACGGTCGATCGAATCGAGACTTGGCTGAGTGACGGCTATAGCCGCACCCTCGTTTATGTGGGTCGAGATTTCGATGCAGAGATCGACTACTGGAAAACCATGCTGGACGACCCCGATGAATCTCTAAAATCTCATGCACGGCGTCGACTGGCCCGTTCGATGCTTGCTCAGGATCAAGCCCGATTGGCAAGAAACGAAAGTGGTAACACAATGGGCGGTTCCAGCCAACAAGCATCGACCGATTGCGACTGGTTTCGATCAACCCAATTCGCGGATCGATCGGCAGCTTCGCTGGACGGCCCACTTGCCAGAGGAGTAGACTTGAACACGAGTCATATTCCCTACCACACGCTTTTGTCGCCAAACACCAGCCGGCAGGGCAACATCGAACAACTCCTCACAGTCGATGGAGAGGTCTTCGCATTTACGATCCGGCGTAATGAATGGAATGATGGAAAGATCATCGTGATCAGTAACGCCGCGTTCCTGCTCAATTATCCATTAATCAATTTGGGAAATCGCGAGATGGCTGGCAACCTGATCGATCAATTACAATACTCCAATGAAGCGCTGTTCGTGGAATCTGGATCGGACGTCCAGATTAGCAACTCAGATTATGACAATCACAATCGATGGGCCTGGATCACAAAACCACCTCTCAAATATATCGTCCCGCAGTTTCTTTTTTGGGGCATATTATTCTGTTTTGTTTTTTTCCCGATCTTTGGGCGGCCGAGGCATCACGCCAGGAAGTCATCTACGAATTTCAAACACCACGTTTCGGCAATGGGTCGCTTACTTCTCCGAACCAAATCACCAAGCCAAGTGTTAAAATGGATTCAAGATTACCAGACGAGGTCTTCCAGCCCGCGAAATCGACGACAAGACAGTTAAGTACATTGACCCTTAAATTTCAATAAAATTAAAAAGACAAATCCATGAACAACTCCCACCCGGAAACGGGACACCAGGATTTTATCGAATTTGACTGCCCGAAATGCAACACGCGTCTCAAGGTTGCTTCAGCAAATGCAGGCAAACAGGCAAAATGCCCTAACTGTGAAGCGATTGTGGATCTGTCGCAAGACAACCAGACCGACCCAAGCGATAGCATGCCGACTGTTCCTGCGATTCTGAATGACCCGCAAGGATCATCCGGCAACCAGAATCCGACGGACGGCTTAAGCCACGAAAACCCAGCTTCAGTACCTTCATCGACGGCAGCGACGACCAACCCGCCGCCAGGTACTCAAGTTAAAACTGGCGGCAGTTGGAGTAAGCCGGCAACCACTTCAGAATTGCTAAAGAACACTCCTACGCGACAGTTATATCAAAAAATCACAATGGAAATTTCCAAGCTGTTCGTTGGACAAGAAGAACTGGTCCAAGGCACCTTGGTCGCGTTGTTTTCTGGCGGTCATGTCCTGATCGAAAGCGTACCCGGATTGGGCAAAACACTGTTTGTCAGAACGTTGGCCCAAACCTTGGGATGTGAATTCGGAAGAATCCAATTCACAGCTGACCTGATGCCCTCCGACGTCACGGGCGCACCCATTTTCAACATGAAAACTCAGGAATTCGACTTTCGGCCCGGGCCCGTTTTTACGCAACTGCTGCTGGCTGACGAGATCAATCGGTCTCCGGCCAAAACCCATGCGGCCTTGCTTGAAATCATGCAGGAGAAAAACGTCACGGTCGATGGTACGACGCATCAGCTCGAACCTCCTTTCCTGGTGATGGCAACTCAAAACCCGATTGAATCCGAGGGCACCTATAATCTACCCGAGGCTCAATTGGATCGTTTCATGTTCAAACTGAATGCAGACTACCCAAGTGAAAAACAGGAAGCTGATATTCTCCAGTTACATGGTGGCCAATCTGACCTGGACAGGCGACTATCCGAAGACGTCCAACAAGTAACGGATTCGGCGGAGATTCTGGAAATCACCCGCAGTAACAGTACCGTCAACGTCGATCCCAGCCTGCTGGATTACATCAACAAGATCGTTCGGAAAACAAGATCCTGGCCTGCGTTTTACATGGGAGCCTCGCCCAGGGCTGGTATCGCCTTGATGCAAGGCGCCCGAACCTTGGCTGCATTTCAAGGCCGCGACTACGCGGTGCCGGACGACGTAGTTGAAATATCCTTGCCCGTATTAAGGCATCGCGTGATGCTGACAGCCGAGGCAGAAGTGGAAGGGCAAAACGTCGACCAACTGTTAAGGGATCTCATCCGAACAGTTGAGGTACCCAGGATCAAAGACTGACAAAAACGGAAAAATTCCATGCCTTGGATCGAGCTTACAATCGACTTTCTCATCAACCGACCGTTGCTGCTGATATTGCTAATGGCAATCCCCCTGTTTGTCATCAGTTATTTCGGACAACGTTATCCTACTCGACGTCTATTTTGGGCAATTGGCATCCCCACCTTGATCTCGTTGGCCATCATACAGGCCCCCTTCCTCGGATGGTGCCTGATCACCTTGGATTTAGCCATCCTGGCAGTAGCAACTTTTGACATTTTCACGATTGTCACCGCTAACTTTTTCTCGGTTGAACGACAGGTAATCCAAATTGCCTCACTAAAAAAATCCCATGATTGTGAGTTGATTGTGACCAACACATCGAGTCACCATTGCCTGATTGAAGTAAAGGATGATTTGCCAGACAGTTTCCTCGCCACGCCGGATCAATTTCAATATTGGCTTAAACCGAAATCGCGGGCGTCCATGCGGTATTCCTTTACCAGTCATCAACGGGGGCGATTCACCCTGCAATGCGTATATCTGAGAGTCGCCAGCCGACTGGGGCTGTGGCAGGCCTATTATTCAATCCCACTTAACTCGCAGATCAATGTCTACCCCGACCTAAAACAAATTTCCGAATATGATTTGTTGGCTCGAACCAACCGTCTCAACCTTTTGGGGGTTCGCAGAACTCGGAGAATTGGCTCTGACAATGAATTTGAGCGGCTTCGTGATTTTCGACAGGATGACAATTACAAATTTATCGACTGGCGAAGTACTGCCCGAAGAAACAAATTGACCGTGCGGGATTTTCAATCCAATCAGAGTCAACGAATTATCTTCATGGTTGATTGTGGCCGCATGATGACGGGAAAGGCCGGCGATATCAGCATGCTCGATCACTCACTGAATGCCATGTTAATGCTCAGCTACATTGCTTTGCGTCAGGGAGATTCGGTCGGGCTGGTTTGTTTTAGTGACTCGATTCATAATTCCATTCCACCAAAAAATGGCGTTAACCACCTGAATCGACTGCTGCATGCCTCGTTCGATCAGCATCCCAAATTCGTCGAGTCGCGGTACGACAGAGCGTTCCTGTATTTAAAACGCCACTTTCATAAACGCGCTTTGGTTGTACTGATTACCAACGTGATAGATGAAATCAACTCGAAACAAATCGAGCAATACATGAGCACACTGACAGGTCGTCACCTGCCCCTGGCTTCGCTACTGCGAGATCACCAGATGTTCGATGCCATTGACCAGTACCAGGGCGGATCCAAGGATTTGTACACCGCCGCTGCGGCAGCCAAGATCGCTACTTGGCGACAACAGGTCGTCACGGATCTACAGCACCAGTGAGTCCTTACGTTGGACGTATTTCCCCAGCAACTGACGGCGCAATTGGTCAATCAATACCTGGCGATCAAAGCCAAACACCTGTTGTAAGCCGTCGCCAACGATTGCCATGCCGACCCTTCCAAGTGCCCCGGCCGCTTTACACTCCAAGTTCGTCGAGTGCCGATTGTGCATCGGACCGGGACAATGCGTCACAACAGGCACGTAAACGATCTGACTGACTTGCAAGGCAAATAACCGGCTGCTCTTGGGGAG
>JABACA010000062.1 GCA_014237975.1 Mariniblastus sp.
CTGCCGCGACTCAAATGAAAACGCTGCAAGAGCAAAAAACACCGATCGATCAGCAAAAAACGACTCAAGAACAACAAACCCAGGCGGCCAGTCAACTGGTCACCCACTGGCAGGGACAGGCGACGCGGCTAAAAGGGGAAATCGAATTCAAAGCTGCCATGGAAAAAATCTCCGCTGAACTGGACGGGGCCGACCAGGAGTTGGAAGCTCAGGACATTGCGCTGCAGAACGTCGAACAGAAATTGGCCGCCATGGAACAAGAACTTGCTGCTCAAAAAGCCAACAAGCAGGCCGCCGAATCCAAATTGAATGAATACAACAAACAACTCGCCGCGGTCAAACCGCAACTGGAATCAACCAAGGCCCAACAGGCAGCCCATCAAAAGAACTTGGTAACCAAAGAGCAGGCTAAACCACTGCTTAAACAGTTGTTAGAGAAGGCGACAGAAACCGTAAACGCACTGGGCGACGATAAAGAACTCAAAGCAACCGCAGCCTCCATTTCGAACAAGATAACCCAAGTCGATGCAGAAATTGTTGCGCTGAAACAGTCGATCGTACAACTAGAGCAGACCAAAGTCGCTGCGGAAAAACAGGTCGTGGACCTGACCAAACAGGCCCAAGCAGCGCAGTCCGAAATGACGGCTGCCGCGACTCAAATGAAAACGCTGCAAGAGCAAAAAACACCGATCGATCAGCAGAAAACGACGCAAGAACAAAAAACCCAGGCGGCCGAAACAAAAGCGATGGAGATTCTCAACCGAATGCAAGAGCTCCAGGGAATCGCCCGATAGTCAACCAGATCAGAACGCTGGCCACTTGCGGCGACCAAGAATTCCCTGCCTGTCGAAGTTTGAGTCCAAGTCCATAATTGAGCTCAACCTTGTTTGTCTAGGCTTGCGACAAACGGGCAAATCTTCAGGCCTTGGACTATTTCCAGCGATCTGACCATCAAGTAGCAACATCGGTTAGGCTATTAACAACGCCACCGAGACTGAACAAGTAGTCAAAAACATGATCAAGCCAGGTTCAAAAACCTCCAAACATCCATCGCCGCACGGTCGCCAACACCCAAGTAACCCGCTCAAGGATAAACTCCATGAAATTATCTTTGAAGCGGATACTCCGGCAGGCCTGGTTTTCGACGTTTGTCTGCTGGTTGCCATCCTGGCCAGTATTCTGTTCGTTTGCCTCGATACCGTGGTAGCCCTCCAAAAAACCTATGGCCTGTTCTTTTGGTACATGGAATGGTTTTTTGCGATACTGTTTACGATCGAGTACCTGTTGCGACTTTATTGTGTGAAACGGCCTTGGCGTTACGCGACCAGTTTTTTTGGCATCATCGATTTAATGTCTTTTCTGCCAACCTACTTGATTGCTTTCATCAGTCCGGGCACTTCCTTTGCAGTCATTCGAGCACTTCGCCTGCTCCGCGTTTTCCGGATCTTCAAATTGATGAGACTCCTGAACGAAGCAGACGAAATGGGACGGGCCATTCTCCATGCGCGGGCAAAGATTGTCGTTTTTTTCGCAGTGGTGCTGATTTCGGTCTGTATCGCCGGCACGTTGATGTACGAGATCGAGAATTTCGGAATCCCGCTGGAACAGCGAGCACATCGCCAATTCAGCAACATACCGGAGGCGATCTACTGGGCCATCACGACGATGACAACGGTCGGTTACGGCGACATCGTCCCGACGACGGCGCTTGGCAAAGTTGTTTCTTCGATGCTGATTCTGTTGGGATACAGCCTGATCATTGTTCCCACCGGGTTCGTGTCCGCCGAGTTCATGTCGATCAAGAAGAAAACAGCAACCACCCGGAATTGCCAATCCTGCGCCACCGAGGGGCATGATTCTGACGCAATCTACTGTAAATATTGTGGTGAGGCGCTTTGAGATGGCTAACGCTATAATAAAAGTAATCTCGCAATGACCGGATACTGATCTATAAGAGCCAACCGATGCAGGACAACCCGGCACCAACACTTTCCGCGGCAAACAGGCCTGATGGGTAAGATTAACCAATGATCAATGCAATCGAGTTAGAACGGGTGACCAAGACATTTGGCCGTCAAACTGCCGTTGATCAACTCGATCTGTCAGTGCCCCAGGGTGCCATCTACGGATTCATCGGACCCAACGGCTCGGGCAAAACTACCACGTTGAGGATGATCCTTCGTATTTTCCAACCAGACAATGGTCGAGTTACGGTACTGGGGAAGTCGGCAGGAAAAACGGCCGACAATCGGCTCGGTTACCTGCCTGAAGAAAGGGGACTTTATAAACGGATGCGGGTTCGAGATATCCTGACCTATTACGCGCGACTCAAGGGAGTCCGCGATTGTCGGCGTGACATCGATCACTGGCTGGAACGACTGGGTGCAAGTGATTGGTCAAACAAAAAAATTGACATGCTTTCCAAAGGCATGGCCCAAAAAATCCAATTTATCGCGGCGATCATCGCCAAGCCGCAATTGGTCATCCTTGACGAGCCTTTCAGCGGATTGGATCCGGTCAACCTCGAATCCATCAAAGACTCCGTGATTACTTTACGTGAAAACGGAACGACAATCGTTTTTTCGACTCACGACATGGATATGGCTGAAAAGATGTGTGACACCATTTTCATGATTTGCAACGGCCAAAAGGTTCTCGATGGGACCATCACAAGTATTCAATCCCAATTCCCTGCCAACCGGGTGCGCGTACAATTTGCGGATGACTCATCCATGCCACAACTGGTGGGTGTCCAAGATGTCCAGCCCAAAGGTCGCTTTCATGAATTCGTCATGAACAGTGGTCGAGACTCGCAAGAGCTACTTCAACACTTGGCGAGCCAACGAGTCATTTCACATTTTGAAATTCTGAAACCATCCTTGCACGATATATTTGTGCAGATTGCCGCCCCAACCAAGAATCCTGATGTCAATGGAAGTCACGGCGCCAAGAACGGTCAAACAAGTGAATCGACCGAGAGATAAAAAACCCGATGCCTATTTTTCCTCACCTTTGATTGGTATGGTAAACTAGTCCCGCTGGTGTTTTCTGAATGAAAACGATTGATAGATCATTTAACAAAGAAACCGATGCGAAAAAAAGAACTGCTCCAACATGACCCATGTAATGCAGGACGTAGAAGTCGAATGGTGCAACATACTTTTGGCGTTTCGTTGATAGCGGTGTTGTTGGTCGTTGGCCCCCATATGAATCGAACTGCCGTTGCAGCGCCGCAGACGGTGCAAACTGAAATTTCGTTCAATCGTGATATCCGACCTATCCTTTCGGAGAATTGTTTTGCCTGCCATGGAATCGACGCGGAAAAACGGGAAGCCGATTTACGTCTCGATCTACCAGAGGCGGCGGTCGGCACAGTCGATGACAACGCGGCAATCGTCCCTGGAAAGCCTGGCGAGAGTCTTTTGTGGCATCGCGTTACGGCGACCGATTCCGACGAAATCATGCCCCCAGCGGATTCTCATAAGAAACTTACCGATAGGCAAAAGGAGACGCTTCGCCAATGGATTCAACAGGGTGCCCATTATCAGAAACACTGGGCCTTTGAACGCCCGGAAAAACCTGCTGGCGACGGGATCGATTATTTTGTTCAAAGAGCGTTGGAGGCCGATGGCGTCAATTTCTCACCCGAGGCGGATCGTCCGACATTGATCCGTCGTGTGAGCATGACGTTGACTGGCCTGCCGCCGACGATCGGGGAGGTCGATGCGTTTCTCAACGACAAATCGGACCAGGCCTATGAAGCGATGGTCGATCGCTACCTCGCCTCGCCTCGGTTCGGAGAAGAGATGGCCCGACACTGGTTGGACGTGGCGCGTTATGGCGATACTCACGGGATGCATCTGGACAACGAACGTCAAACTTGGGCCTATCGCGATTGGGTCGTATCCGCATTTAATCGAAATCAACCATATGATCAATTCACGATCGATCAACTCGCTGGCGATCTGCTGCCCCAACCGACACAAGATCAACTGGTTGCCACCGGATTCAATCGTTGCAATGTTACAACCGGCGAGGGCGGCAGCATTCAAAAAGAGTTTATTTTTCGTTATGCCGTCGACCGGGCCAGCACAACGGCGCAAGCCTGGCTTGGACTGACCGCAGGGTGTGCAGTCTGCCATGACCATAAGTACGACCCCATTTCCCAAAAAGAGTTTTATTCACTCTATGCCTTTTTCAATTCCAATGCCGATCCCGCCATGGACGGTAATGCCATTCTCACACAACCGGTGATCAAGGTTAAACCACCCGATTATGACACCAAGATAAAAGAGTTTGTTGACAGAGAAGCCGCGTTGCAAAAAGCGATACAGGAAAAAGCGGCAACGGTCGTTTATTCCGATCCGGCTGAGCTCAATCCGAGACCCCCGGTTCAGGAAACGGAAACGGTTTGGTTTGAAGATGCGTTCCCCGCCGGTGCGAAGGTCAACGCTCCGGGTGCTGTCCTGGTTGATGAACCAGTGGGCAGTGGCAGCAAATCCTTGAAAGTGGTCGGTGCGGGTCTCGCGCAGACGTTCTACGACAAGGGAGCACAGCCGTTAACCAGTCCCGATCAGGGCAAGTTTTTTCTAAATGTCTTCCTTGATCCGCAAGATCCACCCGAAGAGATCATGATCCAGTTTTTAACCAAGACATGGAATCATCGGGCGATCTGGGGGGCCGACCTGATCGATTGGGGAAAACAGCATTCCACCGAGCGTTTTGCTGCCGGTGGATTGCCGCCACCAGGCGAGTGGGTGAAACTGGAATTCGACGTCACCAGTGTTGGACTTAAAGCCGCCAACAAGGTCAATGGATTCGCGTTTACGGTTCACGGTGGCACCGCTTATTTCGACAAAATGGGAGTTGTCGGCCAACTGGACCCGGTTAATGATCCAACGTTGTCGCACACCGCCTGGCGTAATGCTCAAACAGGAAAAGATACTCCAGGGGCTCCCTCTGATGTGAACCAATGGCTTAAAGAGGGTCCTCAAAAAGAGCGGAAGCCGGAAGAGCTGAAGCGTCTGCGGGATTACTATGTCTCGCAAGTCTGTTTGACTACCCGTGAGCCATTCGCTGCATTAAAGTCAGAAGTTTCGGCAGTTAACAAGGACCGCACCGACTACGAACAATCCGTTCCATCCACGTTTGTGTTCCGAGATTTACCCAAGCCCCGCGATAGCTTTATGATGATTCGTGGGGAGTATGATGCGCCTGGTGAACCGGTCACTCCGGCAACACCGGCAGTACTTCCTCCCATGAAGCAGGCGGGGGAACGCGCCAATCGCCTTGACCTGGCGAAATGGATCGTTGCTCCGGAAAACCCGCTGACGGCCCGGGTCGCGGTCAACCGATTTTGGCAGCAAGTATTCGGGATCGGACTAGTAAAAACCAGTCATGATTTCGGTACACAAGGGACCTTACCCACACATCCAGAGTTACTGGATTGGATAGCGGTCTCGTTTCAGCAAAACGGCTGGGACGTTAAACAACTGATGCGGTTAATGCTAACCAGCCAAACCTATCGGCAGCAGAGCATTGCACCGACGGAGCGTTGGGTCGCCGATCCCGAAAACCAACAGCTTGCGCGGGGGCCCCGCTTCCGACTGGACGCCGAACAGCTACGTGACCAGACATTATTTGTCAGTGGTTTGATGGTACATGAAATGGGTGGCAAAGGAGTTAATCCTTACCAGCCCCCGAATATCTGGGAGCCGCTTGCATTTGGTGGTTCCAACACGCGGTACTATAAACGGGGTAATGGCGACGACCTCTATCGCCGTACGATTTACACGTTTTTTAAACGAACGGCACCCCACCCCATGCTGGAAAACTTCGACGCGCCTGCCCGTGAACAGTCATGTATCCGTCGCGATCGAACCAACACGCCCCTTCAGGCGTTGCAATTATTAAATGATGTTCAGCACTTTGAAGCGGCTCGCGCGTTTGCCCAACGAATGATGGAAACGGCTAAAACACCGGAAGAACGCATTCAATTTGCATATCGATCTGTCCTCTCCCGTCTTCCCGACAAAGAAGAATCTCGAGTCCTCATAGAATTTTTCAATCGACAACTAGCCAAATACCAGGCGACACCCGACGCGGCAAAACAGGCAATTCAATTTGGTGATTCAAAACTACCATCCGGAGTGAATGAACCTGAACTGGCAGCCTGGACGCTGGTCGCCAACTTGATACTCAACCTGGACGAGGCGATTGTTCGCAATTAAGTAAAGCCATGAATAAACCAAACCCTCTATTCGATCATCAAGTCCTCCAGACTCGCCGGCAATTTTTCGGCGATGTTGGAATCCGGTTTGGCGGGATTGCGATGGCCTCGATGATGGCATCACAGCTGAATGCCCAGGAAATCGAGGACCGCGTCCACCCGGCTCTCCCAAACCTGCCACATTTCCCCGGCAAGGCCAAGTCAGTGATTTATCTTCACATGAATGGTGGGCCATCACAGCTTGATACATGGGATTACAAACCCAACCTGGTTGAACAGTTCGACAAGGACCTACCCAAAGATTTTCTTGGTAATCGCATCACAACGATGACCAGCGGACAGGCGAAATTCCCGGTCGCACCCTCCAAATATGAATTTAAACAACATGGCGAGTGTGGACGGTGGGTCAGCTCTCTGCTTCCTCACACGGCGAAAATTGTCGATGACATTGCGTTGATCAAAACGGTTCACACCAATGCAATCAACCACGATCCGGCATGCACATTTGTAATGACCGGCAGTGAAGTGCCTGGCAAACCGTGTATGGGATCCTGGATCTCTTATGGCTTGGGAGCAGAAACCAACAACCTGCCTGCCTTTGTTGCGCTGGTTCCAAATTTCCCCAATGGCTCCAATGCCCAGGCGCTTTACACCCGCATGTGGGGACCGGGGTTTTTGCCGGGAAAACATAGTGGCGTAGTCCTTCGGGCGGGTGCCGAGCCGGTCTTGTATCTTGAAAACCCTCCCGGGGTCGATCGCAGTGACCGGCGGGCGATGCTGGACGCCCTGGGGAAACTCAATACCAAGGGCTTTGAAAAATTCGGCGACCCCGATATACAGACCCGCATTGCCCAGTACGAGATGGCCTACCGGATGCAATCGAGCGTTCCCGAACTCACCGATCTAAGCCAGGAAACGAAACTGACAAAAGAGCTGTACGGTCCCAATGTCGAAAAACCTGGCTCGTTTGCTCAAAGCGCATTGTTGGCCCGCCGGCTGGTTGAGCGTGGCGTGCGAATGGTTCAGATCATGCACCGCGGATGGGACTCACACGGGAACCTGCCAGTCGAATTAGGCAACCAGTGCATGGACACCGATCAGGCCTGCGCCGCATTGATTACCGATTTAAAACAACGCGGGATGCTCAAGGATACGCTGGTCGTATGGGGCGGTGAGTTTGGACGGACGGTTTACTCTCAAGGCAAATTGACCAAGGAACGTTATGGACGCGACCACCACCCTCGTAATTTCTGCATGTGGATGGCGGGGGGCGGAATCAAAGGAGGCGTCGAACTGGGTGAGACCGATGAGTATTCGTACAACCCAATTTCCGACCCGGTTCACATCAATGAAATCAACGCAACGATTCTACACTGCCTAGGCATTGACCACGAACGTTTTACGCTTCGCTACCAGGGACTGGACCAGCGATTAACGGGTGTTGAACCGATGAAGGTGGTCAAAAAGATTCTGGCCTGAACAGGTCCTGCTGAAACCGGAACCGCTCCGGCTAAATTGAATTAACGTTTTTTGTCCAGCTTCGTGGACCCTTTCGGAAACCGAACTCTTGAGGAAGATTGCATGAGATTATCTATAAGTGCATTGATGATTTTCTTGTTCGCGTTTTGCCCCTTGGTCGACGGACAGGAAAAGGTTGCCAGCCAGGATCCTTTTCAGCACCCGTTTACCAACCCCGTCGACAACCCAGAACTCCCCCGTGTTTTACTTATTGGTGATTCGATTTCAATTGGTTACACGCCGCGAGTTCGCCGCCTGCTTGATGGAAAAGCGAATGTTCATCGACCCAATACAAACTGTCGTTGGTCTGCATTTGGAAATGAAAAAATTGAAGAGTGGGTCGGCCCAACAAAATGGGATGTGATTCATTTCAACTTCGGGCTCTGGGATTGGTACGGGTGGAGCCAGGAAGTAAAGGCGACACCGCAGTCGTATGCGAACAACCTCGACAGCATCGTCAGAAAACTCAAGAAATCAAACGCAAAGCTGATCTTCGGAATGACGACGCCTCCGTGTATTGGATCCGAACGCAACGCGAAGATTGTCGTTAGTGAAGATCGCGCGAAACAATTTAATGACGCGGCCCGAGCGGTGATGAAATCCCACGGGGTACCGATCAACAATCTATACGCCGTGATCGGCGAGAGTCGTGAGAAGTACCAGCGGGGCGAAAACGATGTTCATTACAACGAAGCAGGACGTGATTTGCTTGCTGCTCGCGTAGCCCAGACCGTCGATGAGGTTTTGCCAAACAAAGGGGCCCAACCCGAGGCGTTAAACGGTCCGTCGTCGATTCCCAACGCGTTGATTCTCGGTGACTCCATTTCGATTGCATACACTCCGTTCGTCGTCAAAAAACTCAAAGGACAAGTTAATGTCTCCCGCCCGAAAGCGAACTGTGGCGACACCAATCGTTACCTGAAATCGCTTCCCAATTGGCTGGGTGATAACAAGTGGGACGTGATTCATTTCAACGTAGGATTACACGATCTGTGTTATCGCCATCCCGATTCGAAGGTACAGGGAAATCGAGACAAAAAAAACGGTACGATTGCTGTCCCGCTTGCCGAATATGAAACAAATCTTGAACAGATTGTGGAGACGTTAAAGGCGACCGGAGCTCAATTGGTTTGGGCTTCGACCACGATGGTTCCCGACGGAGAAGCGGGCCGTATTGTCGGTGACGACGTGAAATACAATGCAGTGGCTCGCAAGATCATGAAGAAACACGGCGTCCAGATCAACGATCTGCATGCCTTAAGCGCGACGTTTCCGTCGTCGCTATTTCGCAAACCTGGTGACGTGCATTTTCAACCAGGTGGCAGCGAAAAACTCGCCGATCAAGTGGTGGTTGCGCTCCAAGGCGTGTTGAAAAACGCGGAATCGAAGTAGCGTTTGAACGAGGCAGGCCTTGGAATTGTTTGAAACCCGCGCGTCCTTTTTTTCTCTTCCGCTCGGTAGGCCTGGCTGAGGTGACACACTGTCGCCAGCCTCATCGGCATGAATGGACGTCGAGCGATTGGTTACAAGTGCCGCAATATCGGGGAGCTCATTCGCTCTCTCCAACTCTCACTGTTGGCCGGCCGCCTTGCCAGGGACACGCGGATCGTGAGCCCCGGTAAACAAGCCCGTTTTTTTATCCCAAGCAATCGCCTGCGTCACACCGCCCGAGCCACTCAACGAAACAGTGTGGCCCAACTCCTTAAGCCGGTTGACTTGGTCCGCATCCAACTTGCGCTCGACCGCCAACCGATCGGGAGACCATTGATGGTGGATCCTCGGCTCGCCGATCGACTGACCAATCGGCATCCCCAGATCCAGGTGGTTGATAATTCCCCACACGACTTGCGTAATGATCTTTGGACCTCCCGCGGCACCAATGGTCATGATGGGTTGACCGTCTTTCAGGACAATCGTGGGACTCATACTGGAGAGTGGTCGTTTACCAGCGGCGACCGCATTATTCTCTCCACCGATCAGGCCAAACGCGTTGGGAACGCCGGGGGCAATCGAGAAATCATCCATCTCGTTATTCATCACCACTCCCAATCCTGGGACGATGACTTTCGATCCGAACGTCGTGTTAACCGTCGTCGTGATCGCGACCCAATTCCCCTCGGCATCGGCAGCGGAAACATGGGTGGTATGTTTTTCAAAAAAGTCCCCGTCTTTACGGGGAGGGGTTCCATGTGACGTTACCTCGGAAACCTGATCCATATTGATTTTCCCAGCCAATCCCTTGGCGTACTCTTTA
The DNA here is from genome assembly GCA_014237975.1 of Mariniblastus sp. GTDB lineage: Bacteria > Planctomycetota > Planctomycetia > Pirellulales > Pirellulaceae > Mariniblastus. The sequence continues at coordinate 10,002 of JABACA010000062.1, forward strand.
TCGATCAGACCGCGCGGAACCTTGACATAGTCCGGATCACCTAACCAGTAAGCCCGATCGGCGAAAGCCAGTTTCATTGCTTCGGCAACCACATGTCGCATTTGCGCGGGGTCCTTCTGATAGAGCTCTCGCAAATCAAAATTCTCCAGGATATTTAATATTTGAGCCACGTGAACACCGCCGCTACTGGGAGGTGGAAAACCAACGATCTCGTAACCTCGGTAAGTCGATCGGACCGGGTTGCGATCAACCGTCTTATAATTCCTGAAATCATCGGCGGTGATAATCCCGCCATTTTGTGACATCCACTCTGCCGTTTTCTGAGCGAACTCGCCTCCATAAAACCAGTCCGTCCCCGATTTTGATATTTGTTTCATTGTATTTGCCAAATCCGGCTGCTTTAAAACGTCACCCGGTTGGTATATGGTCCCATCCGGTTTAAGTAGTGCGGCAGCCGAACCGGGAAACTGCTTGAGGTACCTCTGAGTACTTCGCAGCCTGCCGGAATAAACATGGTCCACCAAAAAACCTTGCTCAGCAATTTCAGCCGCGTCCAAAATGAGCGATGCAAAAGGCAATTTACCGTATCCTGAAACCGCACCGGAATAAGCTTTCAAAGCACCTGGCACTCCACTGGCAAGGGCACCGACACGGGAAAGATTCCCATCAGCTGCTCCATCGCGCAAATACATATCCCGCTGCGCTGCCCCCGGGGCCATCTCGCGACCGTCGATCGCAATCAATTTTCCGTCAGCCGTTCGAATCAGTATGAAACACCCTCCGCCAATTCCGGAATTAAAACCGTCGACAACTCCTAAAGTAAGTGCTGTCGCAACAGCCGCATCCACAGCATTTCCACCTTGCTCAAACGCCTTCAACCCAGCATCCGTAGCAATCGGATTGACCGACGCGACCATATTCAACTTGGACATTTCCGTATGACTGGCTTGCCCAGGCAATTCTCGCAGTGGCACCCACACGAACAGCAACACAAGGATTGTGAAATTAAATTTATGGAGTAGATACACCATTTTTGAACGTGTAATTGCATTGAATGTTGGTTGATTCAGCATTTATGTTGTTCCAATTTTTGAATCCGACTTGCGAACATTTAATGGCTTGCTCTAAGCTGACATTATGACATTCAAACCTGAACAATCCGATTCTGAAAAACTGGATCCTGCCCAAGATTCGGAAGAAATTGTGGACGCGGATTCCTCCGATGAAGAATTGTCGCTGGAGCAATTGAGTCGGGCTTACGCGGAAGTTTTACAAGGACGCAGTGACGATGAGCCAGCATGCGATGAAACAACCGTTGACGACGAACAAGACGAAATCGATGACAAAGATGGTTCCGAACTCGAAACGCCTCTCGATTTTGGACAGGCACTAGCGTCACAAGCTTCTGAAGTATTTGATCCGGCGGCGGAAGACGAACAAGACAATGCTGGTTGTCCGATCGAACCGGAAACCATTTTGGAGGCTATTCTGTTTGTGGGCTGCCCCCCAGACAGTACGCTGAATTCCCGACAGATTGCCTCGATCATGCGCGATGTCAGCCCCAAGGAAATCAAGGCACTCGTCAAGAAATTGAACGGCAATTACGAAACAAACCACGCTCCTTATCGTATCGTTTCTGATTCGGGCAACCTAAGAATGGAGCTGCTGGATGATGGTGAAATGAGCCTTGTCCGTTCCCAGTTTTATGGTGAAGTCAGGCAAGTCAAGCTGAATCAAAATGCGATCGATGTGTTGGCCGTCGTCGCCTACAACCAACCGGTGAGTAAAGAGGAAATAGAAAAAATCAGGACTCGCCCAAGTGCCTCGGTGTTGAAACAGATGGTTCTTCGCCAACTATTGACATTTGAAACAACCGAAACCAAGCCTCGTCGCAGACTATATAGCACGACCGATCGGTTTCTTGAGTTATTCCGGCTGGATACCATCGTCGACTTGCCTCAAACGAATGCGGCATCAGATCTCGATGAACTAGCCGATTGAAAAAACGGGAGCCCATCAGAATCCATGTCGAGGGAGTTCTCACTAGCGAGACAAGTTTTCAACAAGTAGGGAAGAAGCGTTTTTTTCAATAAAGTTTTCATGGACGGGGCGCCACTGAAAGCGGAAGTTCTATAATCTGGCTTGCAAGCAACAAAGAACCAGGATGAAACAGTGTTTGAATTTTCTTCTGGATAACCAACGTGTTCTATTGATTCTGGAGATGATTAATGCGTAATGTTGTCGCGCTCGTTTTGGGTGGTGGTCGTGGAACAAGGCTATTTCCATTGACATCCATTCGCAGCAAGCCCGCAGTCCCGCTGGGTGGCATGTATCGATTGATTGACATCCCGCTTTCCAATTGCATTAACAGCAGTATTCGCCGGATTTTCGTATTGACCCAATTTATGTCGACCAGCCTACATGGTCATATTCGGCGAACATATAACTTCGACTACTTTAGCGGCGGCTATGTCGAGGTATTAGCCGCCCAGGAAACGATGAGCGAAGGTACCGACTGGTATCAAGGCACCGCGGATGCCGTCCGCAAAAACCTGCGGCAAATCAATCGTCGCGATATCGATTATGTGATTATCCTGTCGGGAGACCAGCTGTACCGAATGGATTACAGGAAATTGATCCAATCCCACCAGGAATCCAATGCGGATGCCACCATCGCTTGTATGCCAGTAACTCGCGAACAGGCAGGTGGATTTGGCATCATGCAACTTGATGACAGTGGTCGTGTTCGCGGTTTCGTAGAAAAACCCGAAACCGATGAGCAGATTGATGCGGTCAAGACAGATCCCGACTGGATTGATGCTCGTGGGATTACCAGCGGCGGCCGGGACTGCCTGGCCAGTATGGGTATCTATGTTTTCAATCGTGATTTGTTGGTGGAAGTCCTGGAAACAACCAACTATGCGGATTTTGGCCGCGAAGTATTCCCGGCGACCCTTGAGTCTCACCGGGTCCAGACCCATCTGTTCGACGGCTACTGGGAAGACATCGGTACGATTCGCTCTTTTTACGATGCAAATATTGGCTTGTCCCATGAATCACCCGAATTCCGTCTGTTCACACCCGAAGCTCCCGTCTATACCCGTCCCAGGTATTTGCCGCCAACCCACCTGGGCGACGTCGAGGTCCATAACAGCCTGGTTGCCAATGGTTGCCAAATCGGAAAAGGCAGTCGGATCGATAACAGCATCATTGGCTTAAGAACCATTATCGGTAACAACGTCCATGTGAAAGATTCCATCATCATGGGCGCGGACTATTACAATGATGCTTCGGAGAAACGCCGACATACAGGCGCTACGTTGCCATTGGGCATTGGTGACAATTCCAAGGTCCATGGAGCGATTGTCGACAAGAATTGCAGGATTGGCAGTAACGTATTGACTTCTAATGATGCCCATGTTGTCGAAACAGATTTGCATCACCCGACCTGTGTGATTCGTGACGGCATTCCCATCATTGTCAAAGGTGGTGAATTGCACGACGGCTGGACGCTGACCGAATTCCTGGCTCAACAAACCTAGCAGCCAAACACTCAACGCATTAACGCTTGCGGCTCCCTTCGTCGGTTTCAAACGGTATCGGCTTGGATTCGATCGTGCTGGAAACCAACTTCCTGGCAGGGCCCACCTTGACTTGAATCTGATTAAGCTGGTCGTCATTGAGCTCGTAGAAAACACGGTTCTCGATCGTCCATCGACCAGGTTTCTTGTCACCAGTCACCTCAAAATAGAGCCAGGCCTGTTTAAGCCCCACCTGGGAACCCACCCATCGCATCGGACTCGTCTTGCCCGACTCGCCAACGATTCTGAATCGACGTGACACGTAGGCCTGGTATGCCGATTCCAGGTTGGGCTCTGCGTCGAGATCGATCGGTCGACCTTGCATTTCTGAAATTGATTTTTCCAGATCGGCCGGCCAAACGCATAACGCAACTTCAAAATTACCGGTCTTTGGATTCCATTCAACTTCGGCAAAACTGACGTGGTAAGGATGGGTTGCCAACAGCGGTGAACTCAAGCACAACATCGCCCAGACGAGTCCTGCCAGCAGCATTTTGTTCGGTATTAAACGGGTCATTGGCCCTCTCCTTTATTTTTGCGCGAACGTTCGGACTCGATTTGTTGATCTCGCATCGGATTCGGCTTATCCCGTGATTCTTTGAATAATTCAAACCGGGATTTTTCAATTTTTGGAGGATAGAAATTATTGGCCAGGTCCACATCCGCTGTTTCCAACCGCGGATCAAGTGTCAACGAGGCAACCGGTTTTTCGGTGATGACCAATTTCGTGACTGACTCGTTGTTCTTGTTCCAGATTTCGGCAGGATATCTCAAGATCTCTGTAGAACCATCCTCGAACGTCACTTCCAGAATGACGGGCATGACCAGTCCGCCAACATTTTCAACGTCGACCAGATAAAAATGATGAGCCGAATCCAACAGCTTCCGCTCCTGTTCGGACAACGATTCGACGAATTTTCCATAGGCCCTGGATTCTTTGGGGGTAACATTCAACGGATCATAGTCGTTATAAAAATCTTTCAGTTCCGGGAACTTTTCAACATACTTGGCCAGTGGCTTATTCCTCTCATCACTTTGTGTTTCCGGCTTGGACTCCCGGTCCGTTCGCTGGACCTGTTTCTCAACACCGGGCCCCCGTTTTACGTTCAGCCTGCGGACCCCACTAATAGCCAGGTCGACATGGTCGGTCGAATAAAACCAACCTCGCCAGAACCAGTCCAGATCAATCCCTGACGCATCCTCCATGGTCCGAAAAAAATCGGCCGGCATGGGACGCTTGAACTTCCAGCGGCGGGCATACTCTTTGAAAGCAAAATCAAACAATTCGCGTCCCAGAACGGTCTCGCGGAGGATGTTCAAAGCGGTGGCCGGTTTGGCATACGCATTGGGCCCAAATTGCAACAACGATTCCGAGTTGGTCATAATGGGAACCTGATTGGGGCTGGCCATGAAACCTACAATATCAGCAGGTTCGCCACGCCGCGAAGGGTACCCGTCCTCCCATTCCTGTTCTGAAAGATACTGTAAAAAAGTATTCAACCCCTCGTCCATCCAGGTCCACTGGCGTTCGTCCGTGTTGACGATCATGGGAAAGTAATTGTGGCCCACTTCGTGGATGATCACACTGATCAAGCCATATTTTGTTCGCGCCGAATAGGTGCCATCTTTTTCTGGTCGCGGTCCATTAAAACAAATCATCGGGTATTCCATGCCACCGACAGGCCCATTAACCGAGATGGCAACCGGATAGGGATAGTCAAAGGTATATCTCGAATAGACATTCAGCGTGTGGACGATGGCATGGGTCGAGTAACGGCTCCACAACGGCTCGCCTTCTTTTGGGTAAAACGACATGGCCATTACGGGTGAATCACCCACGTTATGTTGGAGTGCATCCCAAATGAACTTGCGGCTTGATGCAAATGCAAAATCCCTGACTTGATCTGCCTTGAAGATCCAGGTCCGGTCGCCATCCGGTTTATTCGATTCATTGGCCAACGCTTCGTCCGGAGTCACAATGAACACAGGTTTCTCAGCCGACTTGGCCTGTTCCAGACGATTGCGCTGACTGTCCGTCAATACCTGATTGGCATTCATCAGCGTACCCGTCGATGCAACGATATGGTCACTGGGAACCGTGATCCTCACGACGTAATCACCCAGCTCCAGCGTAAATTCACCTCGACCCAAAAACTGTTTATGCTGCCAACCCGTCACATCCGTATAGGCACACATGCGAGGAAACCACTGGGCCATCTCGTAGATGTAATTTCCGTCCTCCGGAAAATACTCAAAACCACTTCGCCCACGAACCAACTTGGCATTATTAATACGGTAATACCAATCGACTCCAAATTTGAAAGATTCTCCCGGCTTCAACGGCTGGGGCAAATCCACCCGCATCATGGTTTTGACAACCGTGTAATCCAGCGGTTGATTGGTTGCAGCGTCAATACATTTGCTGATCGTGATGCCACCATCAAATACGCGGCGAACCAACATGCCCTGTAATTGCTTGAATGGAATTCGATCGATGCCGGGCGACGTGGTCGCCAGCTTAGCGTCCGAATTGGGACGGTGAATATTGGCATCCAGTTGCAACCACAAATAACGAAGTGTATCGGGACTGTTGTTTTTGTAGGCAATGACCTCACTACCAAAAATTTGTTGTTTTTCATCGTCCAGGCGAACGTCAACTTCATAGTCAACCTGCTGCTGCCAGTACCCCGGTCCCGGCGCTCCGGAGCCGGTTCGAAATCCGTTGGGCGTCGGCAAATCCTGTTCCAATTGCCGGAACTTGTCTTGCTGATCAAACTTTGACTCCGTTTGAGCTTGGAGCGGCATCGGGAGCGAGAAAAAAACCAAAAGACAAGTAAGACAGTTCATTCGCAGCAACATGTCAGTTCCAAACGGCAACAGGAAGATCATCAGTAATTAAGTCTATTAGAATTTGGACCTCAACCGGACTCAAGACTTCAACATGCAAAACCAACTGACTTGGTCGATATACGACACCCCGTTTGCGGGAAAATCAGGGCAGGGCCAAAAAACTGCGATGGCTGGAACACATTTTTCAGCCACCGCGGCTATCGGAATAATGGGACTTTCCGCTAGTGGCTCGTTTCGCGATGTAAATCAACGCCACGAAATCGAACAGGAAATGGGCAACGGCTGGGACCAAAAAAGTTCCACTCCAGTCCATCAATAATCCAAAATATACGCCCATCACAAAGGTAGTGATTCCATACGCATGATTGATCCAGTGGCAGAGGCCAAAAATCAAAGCAGAGATCAGGATGCCACAGTAAACGCCCACCTCTCCACCCACCAACTCAGTGATGCCACCTTGCAATGCCCATCGAAACAACAGCTCTTCACACAAACCGGCCAGCAAGGCAATCAAGGCAAATTCGAACAAACTGAGTCTTTGAAATAACGGAGCCAAGTCATGTGTCACAACCTCCTTCAACGCCTTCAATGCGCGTAGCGGGCAGTAATGAAAAAAAGCCAGGTAACCACACAGCGGAATCGTTGCTATTGCTCCCCAAAAAAAACTGTTTAACACAAGCTGGCCATCGATTTCTGCCAGTGGTTGATTGGGGGCATGAAAACCGAACCAGCCGATCGACAGCGCGATGAGGACCATTCCGCCTTCAAACAAAAGCGTTAATGGAAGCACGTATTTTGGATTAAAGATGGGCGAGGGCTCTTGTTCGTCAGGCCCACCGCCCAAGTCACTGGACACCGTGTTGACACCGATGTTCTGGTTCTCATTCATGTGCGTCCAATAAAAAACGGCCGAGCACCAAGTGCCGGGCCGTCAGTCGTTGAGATCATCGGTAGAAAGCAAAAGCCGTATTATTTTTCCAACTCTAATGTAGCGATGATTTGAACCGCACCCGGTGTGAGTTGGCGTATTTTATCGGCAATCACACTTTTTTCAGACGCGGATGCCTTGCCGGCTTTGACTTTGAGTTGGCCAATTTTCTTTTTTCGATGACGGCGACGCCGGAGCTCTCTACGTCGTTCACTACCTGGCATGGACTATCCTTTTTGATCTGTTTGAAAATCTATCAGTTGGCAAGTTTTTATCGGAAGCGACAGTTTAAGCCAAAACCGCCACTGAATCAACGATCATTCGCGATTTAGATGATCAGAGGCCGCAATTCCGCCACCAGAAAAACGGAGCCCGTGATACACGTAAAATCCTCTATTTCCATACTTTCCAGGCACCATTGCCAGGCGGTCCCAGGATCCGACATAGTTAGCCACTCGGTCTCTGCCGGATTGGAAACCTGACCGGCAATCTGTGCCAGTTGTTGTAAAGGCATTCCTCGCGGATTCGACGTGAACTGGGTCAGGCAAATCTGATCGAAAATTCGGGCCAATGGTTCCAACATGCCTTGGACGTCTTTTTCACGACTGGCCGCAAAAATCAGCCGTCGACAAGACGCCGTGGCAAATTCGGCCACTTCTTGTTGAAGAGTTGCCGCCAGGGCGGTCGCCGAAGCCACGTTGTGAGCCAGGTCCACCACAATGGTCGGGTCACGTGCCAGGATCTCCGTTCGACCGTCGAGCTGGGCCGTTCGCAATCCCTGCCGGACGTGCTGAGCGTTAATCGGCCAGCCATTGGCAGCCAAAACCTGAACAGCCGCCGTTGCAAGCGAGGCGTTCAATTGCTGATGATGGCCAAATACCGCAACCTCCAGATCCTTTAATTCATATTCAACATGGCGAATCGAACCACTGGCATGAAACCGGTTCACCACCCCGTATTCGCCTGTGCGACGGGAATCCTCTGCCATCGAATTGGCTTCTGTAGCCGGGTGACAATGAAAATCCTGTCCCATTACAAAAAGTTCCGCCGAACATCGCTTCGCCGTCTCGGCAATGACGGGTATTACCTCGGGATGAACCGCACCCGAAACAACGGGGACCCCCGGTTTGATAATCCCCGCTTTTTCGCGCGCGATACGGTCGACCGTATCCCCTAGCTGCTGTGTATGGTCCAAGCTGATATTGGTAATAACACACAAATCTGGCTGGCAAATGTTGGTGGAGTCGAGACGACCTCCCATACCAACCTCAAGGATGACAGCCTCCACTTTCTGGTTGGCAAAATGCAACATGGCAGCTGCCGTGATGACTTCGAAGAATGTTAATTTTTCAAATCCCGATTCTGTGGTTCTGCAATCCATCTCCTCAATGACCGGCTGCATTTGATTAAGTAATTCCAGCAGCTGGTCGTCTTCGATAATCTGACCATCGATAGCAATTCTCTGATTGATCGTTTCCATATGGGGCGATGTGTACACCCCTGTTCGTTTTCCGGACGCCGACAATACAGCCCCCATGAATGTGCATACTGATCCTTTACCCTTGGTCCCCGCAACATGTACAACCGGGTAAGCAAGATGTGGATTTCCCAATCGACGGACCAGTTCCAGCATGTTGGTCAGTTTGAAATCCGCAGCCCGCGGTGTGTTATGGCGCTCGAAGTTGATTCGTCCAAACAGACGATCCAGATGGTTTTCCAGCGACAGTGCATCGGTGTGGTTCATTGGATTACGTATTTTTGAATTGAGACGAAGGCTCAACGTCCTGGCCACTTGGTCTGCCATACGGGGCGGATTGGCCGGACATTATGAATAATAAATAAACATTCATTGAAATGAAGCGGGTCACCCGGGTTGGATTGATCCGTGGCTCGAATCGCCAATTCGGGTCCCGTTTGTCAAATATGCGAGAAATTCTCACGGTATCGTTGTAAAATTGACGATTGAGCAACTCTCATAGCAAATAACAACGGCTACCACCCGACAGAACAACCCATGTTACCGGCCGAAATGGCCGATTTGGAATGTTTGAATGCGGGAGGCTGGTTGAACACTATTTCCGCCAAATCTATCATATTTTGTTTGGGAAAACTGCGCTTCGAGCCGCATCATTGGCTCGGGGGAAAGATCCACCGATGGTATTGAACCATGACCTTAATCTGGGCGTATAAACCGTAACACCGCAATAGGTTAGTTGCCTGTCACGTCCAGCCAAAGTCGCAGTTTTCGAGCTGACGGCCCACATGAATCAGAGAATTAAATCACAGCCCAGTCACGCCGCTGGAACTGCCCACTGGAGATAGATTTTTATGTCAACCGATACACCACCTGTCAAAGACGATAAACCACGCCGACTGGAACAGTCCAATCCCGACTACGATCCAAACATCGTTGTCGAGGCTCAAAACCTGACGAAGGTCTATCGAGATTTCTGGGGTCGTCAGAAGGTGCGTGCTTTGAAGGCGCTCGACCTGGAAATCAGGAAAGGCGAGGTGTTTGGTTTGCTCGGTCCAAATGGATCGGGAAAATCAACGACGATCAAACTACTACTGGGTCTGCTTTTTCCAACCAGTGGACGTGCCCTGGTGTTTGGCAAAGATGCCTCGGAAGTTTCCAAGAACGAAAAAATCGGCTACCTGCCTGAAGAATCTTACCTGTACAAGTTCTTAACGGCCGAGGAGACACTCGACTTCTATGGTCGTCTATTTGACATGCCTGCCAATGTTCGCAAGGAACGGGTAAACACATTAATTGAAAAGGTCGGTTTGACTTGGGCCAAACGAAGACAATTAAAGGAATACTCCAAAGGGATGACACGTCGAATTGGCTTGGCCCAGGCGTTGATTAATGACCCGGACCTGATTCTGCTGGACGAACCTACATCAGGACTCGATCCACTCGGAACCCGGGAAATGAAAGACATGATCCTCGAGCTGCGAGAGCAGGGCAAGACGGTCGTAATGTGCAGTCACCTGTTGGCCGACGTTCAGGACGTATGTGACCGAATTGCCATCCTGTATCAAGGTGAGCTCAAGGAACTGGGGCGTGTAGAAAGTCTTTTAAAGGTCACTGATGAAACGCAGGTTTTGGCCAAAGGACTGACTCCGGAAGCCTATGACGATATACGTGCGGCAATCACAAAACACGGTGGTGAAGTTTTAGGAATTGACAATCCCAAGACAACGCTAGAGGACTTGTTCCTGGATATCGTTCGGGAAAGCCAGGAAAGGCCTGGGCATCGAACTTCTGGGGCAAACACTCCCTCGGGTTAGTTCAACTTCAGAACATACAAGGATTGACCCGACAAAGGGCATTAGGACATACCAATGGTTGTTGAACAGTTTCCGAATTTCCTGGAATGGATTGGCCCCGGACTTTTGCTGCTGTGCGCTATCGCGCTGTCAGGTGCCGTGCTGGGGATTTTCCTTGGATACGTGGTGGCGTCGTTTAAGCACGGGCCATTCGAAGCATTTTATGTAATTGCCAAAGTCGTTGCCGAAGCAATCCCCGACTTTTTTGGGACCTCTCCCCGACGAATCATGGCCATTGCCCAATTGTCCATCAAAGAAGCGGTGCGACGGAGAGTCATTTTAGTGACTTTCGGGATCTTTGCCGGCGCGCTGTTGTTTGGCGGATGGTTTATGAATGCCGGTTCAGACAACCCCGATCAGATCTATGTCAATTTTGTGTTGTGGGGAACACAACTGTTGATTCTGTTGATGGGAATGCTGATTAGTGCGTTCAGTTTGCCGGAAGACATCAAGAACAAGACGATCTACACAATCGTTACCAAACCGGTCCGAGCGACGGAAATTGTAATCGGCCGGATTGTTGGTTTTGGGATTCTGACCACAAGTTTATTGGCATTGATGGCGTTGATCAGTTTTGCCTTCGTCTGGCGGGGACTGTCTCACGACCATCGAATCGTTGATTCACAATCCGTTTCTTCCTTTTATGACATTGACCCGGAAACACGGTTGTCCAACCGCGGCAAGAGGGTCTCCTCCAATGCGATCAAAGCGTCGGAAACAACGTTCGATTCCGGTCATCGACACCGGATTGAGATCATTGAAGACATCCGACGTCCCGAGGATAAGCAACCTGAAGACACCAGCAATATTGTAAGTCAAACGACGATGCCTGATGGTCGTATCGCTTACCAACGAGTGATTGTTGTTCCAACGGCCGGGCACACGCATCGCGCGACGATCAGTGGCGAGGGAGCTGAGGCAACGATCGATTTGGGACCGGCAACTGGCTATTTTCGTGCGAGAGTTCCCGTCTATTCCGAGGGAATTCAGTTTTATAATCGACAAGGTGCACCCAACAATCGCGGGATCGATGTGGGCAAAGAGTGGGGTTACCGGGGATACGTGGATGGTGGCAGCCGGGAGGCCCCAAATTCCCTGGCCAAGGCCGACTTTTTATTCGAGAATTTTGATTCCCGTCTCCTAGGGGATGATTCGATATTGCCATTGGAAATGAGCCTTGGAGTCTTTCGAACTTACAAAGGTGATATTGAAAAACGGGTCATCGGAAGTATCCAATTTGAAAGTGTCCCGGAAAATTCAAGTTCTGAAAACCGTTTTCAGTCCGATACGATTGTCTTTGAAACAAATGAATTTCAGGTCCAAACTCTACCAATTTCACGTAAACAACCTGGTCGTCTGATTGCCCCGGACGGCAGCACCTTGGAAATCGGTGAATTCGACCTGTTTGACGATTACGCGAGAAACAAGAAACTTAACCTTGTGCTGCGGTGTGAAGATTACAACCAGTACATCGGTGTCGCCAGGGCGGATGTTTATTTCCGGGCTACCGACGACCTTTATTGGGCCAACTTTTTCAAGGGATACCTAGGCATCTGGTGCCAGATGATCATTGTCATCGCCATGGGGGTTTCGTTCAGTACCTTCCTGAGTGCCCCAATCACGATGTTGGCGACCATTGTGACGATGATCGTCGGATTCTTTACACCGTTCATACGAACCATGACCGAGGAAGATGTTGCCGGAGGTGGACCGATCGAATCACTGTTCCGAATTGTAACTCAAAAGAACATGGAAGTTACCTTGGAGACGGGAATCGGAACAACTCTGATGGAACAGAGCGACAAATTGTTGGTCGGCGGCTTGAGTACGCTGACATACCTTGCTCCAAACTTTGCACAAATGAACTTTGCAGACTTTTTAACGTACGGCTATTCCATTGACAGCCAGCGCCTGCTAGTAGCCTTCGCCATCACAATGGCGTTCTGCATCGGGCTCTCCATTCTTGGTTACTTTTGTCTGAAAACCAGAGAAATCGCTAAATGAACTATTCCAACGCCTTTTACCGGAAGATTGTTTATATCGCAGTTATTGGTCTGCTGTTGATCCCGCTCTCCCTGGTCTCTCGTCCAGCCACGCGCGACGGAAACAATGACATCAAAGACGCTGGCGGCCAATTGTCCCAACTGCGCGACGCATACGAATTGTCCCAAGCGAAAATGATGGAAATTGATCCCGCCAGTGAAACGATGAAACTGGCGTCGCTTGGGCTCAGAGGAGTTGCGGTCAACATGCTCTGGATGCAGGCGATTGAACACAAGAAGAAAGAAAACTGGGATGCTCTGGCATCCACGCTGAATGCTCTTATCAAAATTCAACCGAACTTCGTCAAGGTTTGGGAGTACCAGGCACATAACATGTCGTACAACATTTCCGTCGAATTCGACGATTATGAATATCGCTACCATTGGGTCAAGAAAGGTATCGATTTTTTGACCGATGGAATACCCTACAACTACCGGGACCACAGAATGACCGACAATCTCGGTTTTTTCACCGGAATGAAAATCGGACGTTCCGATGAGAGAGTTCAGTTTCGCCGGATGTTTCGTGAAGACACGGAGTTCCATGAAGGCATGGATGAGTGGATTGATCCGGACAGCTATTTCACTCGAGAGTACGGGCACGACAACTGGAAAATGGCCTATGACTGGTACGACCGGTCAATCAATCTTGTCGAACGCGAAAGTGCACCGCAGTACAGCGGGGACGTGATGTTCTTCATGAGGCGCCCCGCACAGTTGAGAAACCAGGCGGGTTCACTTCAGTCAGAGTACCGCACCAATGACGTTATCCAGGAGATCTGGGGCACGGCAAACAAAGAGTGGAAGGAATACGGGCAACAACAGATTGCCAACACCAATGGTGTTGTAATCACGATGGAAGGTCTGATGGAAAAAGACCGGCGACTCTCCCGTTTGCGTGAGGAATTGGACAAATTAACTCCCGGTGTCCGAGACCAATACATGCAAGCAATCCGAGAAAAGGCCGATCTGTCCGACGAAATGATGGCCGTTCTGAAAATCCCTGTGGATCAGCGCTCCGACGAA
>JABACA010000063.1 GCA_014237975.1 Mariniblastus sp.
GAACGCGACGCCCCTTGGTGGCACGGTTTTAAACGGCGCGGCGAGTTGTCAGGTTTTGATTTGCTTCGCAGATACCTGGAAAGGCACTCGTGAATGCGTCTACGATATAGGGATCGAATTGAGTTTCACTTCCCATCCGGATGATCTCTTTTACTTTGGGCAGGTTCGTTTGATAGGTGCCTGGACCTTCGGGTGTCAAGCAAACGAATGCTCCCGCTACGGCAACAATTCTTGCCGGTAACGGAATAAAATTGCTGCTCAACCCGTCTGGGTATCCTCTGCCATCCCACCGCTCGTGGTGATGCCTGGCAATGTCGGCTGCCATGTAGGAAAATCTTCCGGATGGAAATCGTTTCAGTGCCGTGTTGAGAATTTCAAACCCGATCACGGTATGTTGTTGCAGAAGAGTGCGTTCGTTGCGGGTCAGGTTCTGTTTTTTGTTGAGTATGGAATCCGGAATGCCAACTTTCCCAACATCACATAAGGGAGTTGAATGGAAAAAATCTCTCAGGAACTTTTTCTCGATTTCGGTTTTGTAAGGTCCTTGGACCGACAGCTGTTCCGCCAGTATCTGGGCAATCGCCTGGAGGCGGGGAATTTCCTTGCCCAGTTGGGGGTAGCGGGCGACGATCACGGATTGCAGTGCAAACAGGCCGCATTTTTCTGTCTCATTTAAAACTAGCCAATTTTTCCGCAGCAGATTCGACAGTTCCAGTCGATTCAAATTCAGTTCATTTTTTTCGTTCTTTAGCCGACTGTTTTCCTGGCGAGTTTTGTCCAGCATTTGCGATGCGTGAGAGAGTGATAATGATTGGCATCGCGTTACCCGGGAATGTTCATCGTTGGCTCGCCAGTTGTCGGTCAACGAAACCGCCAGCATCTCTACCTCGGTCGGTTCAAATGGCTTGTGCAATATGACAACATTTTTTGCATGACCAAGGTTTTCCAGAATTCGTTCAGTCGTAAAACCTTTAAACGCCGAACAGATCACGATCTGGACTTGCGGATCGACGTTCAATATCTGTCTTGCTGTGTCGACTTCGTTCCATTCGGGTTGGGTTTGTAGATCGAGGAACACAACCGCATAGGGACGATCCTCGTTGGTGGCAGCTTCGATTTTCTGAACTCCCTGGTCGGCATCAAATGCAAAATCAAGGCTGAATTCAGGGAACGTCGTCACCCCCCTCGGCTGATGGCCATCGGGAAACGCTGCCAGCTCCAGCGGTTCAGGATTCCCGACTGCCTTGCTGGAGAACAGGATGTTGTTGTAGTCGTTACGTGTCGCCTCGTTGTCTGTGACGATGATAATTCGATTGTTGTCAGTTTTTAGTTTGGTTTGCATCACCTGGTTCCGGGAAACGTTGAAACAGAAAAGAGCTGGGATTTTGAGTTTCCGGCGACCTTGTCTAGTTGTGGATCAAGTTGTTGCGAGCAGCAGTCTGTCGGTTCCACAGGAAACGGCTCGATTCACAAACCATCATTCGTCGGTAACAACGGGTCCAAGATCGCCAAGGCAGTCAACTGGATCCGCTCAATACACAATGAGATTTAAGTAAGAAAAGAAAAAAGAGCTTTCCCTAAAACATAGGTCACAAATCGACAGGAATGCGGGCTTCCATTGGAAGATTTTATTTTTGGTGGTTTAGCCTGCGAAGCTGAAAGAAAAGAAAGTAACCGTGAATCAAAAATTCAACACATCGCTTCACGCTGTCCGAGTGTTTGGATTGGCTGGACGAAAGTCAGGACAGAAAAACAAACCCGCTGCTATTCTTCTTCAGTCAATTCAAAGTCTGATAGCATTTCAGAAGTGATTTGGGTCCCCAGCAGTTGGTCGATTTCCAGCAACATCAACTCCGGTATATCCGAGAGACACTCGATGATCTGACGAGAATCCTCATTAGCCAACTGGACAGCCCGCAGGTGTTCCAGTGCCGTTTTGACTTCCGTAATTTTTGGCCATAAGCCGTCAATGACCGAGTGGCTGTCGCCGTCCTCGGACGTTTCGAGTTGTTGGACCAAAGCCGAAAGTTTCCGCAACTGGATTCGGACAAACAATGGATCCATCCCCGTTTTTTGTGCCGCAGTCCAAATCGAGTAAGCCGATTCAAACTCCAAACCAAGCTCGGCGAGATTGTCGGGATCCAGCATGATGGTGGGTTAAATCCAGAAATAATTCATATTGCCGACCGCTGCCTACACCACTCGCACGTCATACATGTAGTGGGGCATCCGTTTCATGCCCAGCGCTTCGTAGACCTGTTGAGCGTGTTCGTTTTCAACTTCGACATACAGTCGAAGAAACAGCACCTCCTGTTGCCTGGCCATCTCAACGACTCGGTCATACATCTTACGAAAGATCCCCTGACCTCGGAACTCTCTCTCTACAAAGACGCTTTGAATATACCAAATATCACCATTTCGCCAGTCGGACCACTCGGTCGTCATCAAAAGGGAACCGACCGTGCGATCCTCGACGTCGGCGACTAAATAAAATCCCTTCGTCGCGTCATCAAAGACAGCTTCGACGGCCGTTTTCACCACGTGAAAATCTAGCGATTTGTTCTCGCTTTCCATCGCCAATTGCACCTGGTATCTGGCAATAACATCAGCGTCGGCAAGGGTGGCGAGACGTATGAGGGTTGACACGGATCGGCTCGAAATGGGTCAAGGGTTGATCGGAATCACAACAATCCTACCCGTGGTCACTATAACTGCAACCGAAGCAGCTACGCTGGCACGACCGGATTTTCCATAGTTTGAACCTTGCTTTCAGGTTGAGCCGAGCCGTGACGAACGGCCGGTTGTCGCACTCGTTCAATCCGGCCGGCCCGTCTGCCTGTTGACTGCCGCTGGCCGTGTTACTGCTGTACGGCAGGCGCCGCGAATTTGAGACAGCCGGTCCTTTTGGGGAACCCCACGCCAGGCTGAATTTGCGGTGGCGGGGTCGACCAAGCGAGTGCCAGCGATAGCTAGCGGTTTTCACAATTTCATTGATCTTGTTCGGGTTGAACGGTGTTTCTATGGTCCCACTGGATCGTTATCGCGGGTTTAAATTGAACGACATGGTTTTTACAGACAGACGCTTTCGAGAATTTCCATTCCAACGCACCTGGATCGGGGTGATTGGTTGTTTGTGCGGATGGTGGATTTCAGCCGGCCCGTTGCATGCGCAGCATGGGGTGAGTTCAGAATTAAACGGGGGCCAACAGCTGGCGGGAGATTTGAAAAGTGATCCGGTCGACCCCAACCTCGCCGCGCCCACCGGAGATTTTCCGGCTGGCGTTGACTCGACATCAAGGGTAGAGGACCCCCCTCCGCCAGCCGACAGGGCCGGCTCACTGGATTCATTGACCGCTGAGCAATTGGCAACCCTGATCAATGCTCAACGTGAATCGATATCGGCTGATTCGCAGTTAAGCGATGAGGAAAAGAAATCGAGGCTTGAAATGTTGAACCAAGCCCAAGAGTGGGTCCATAAGACCAACCTTTATGAGACTGAAAAAATAGAGTTCGAAAATCGGCTGGCGAGTTATCCGGCAGAAATCGAAGCCAGCCGGAAGTTGTTGAATAATGTGATATCGAGCGAGGATCCACCGGTGACCAGCCAGGTTGACTCGGAGTTGCTCCATCGGCAATTGATCAAGAAACGTCAGTTACTGGAGAAAAGTAAAGCGTCTTTAGAGACGCACGAACTGGAATCCAAAGAATACCAGGAACGCTTGACGGTTGTCCCCAGATTACGTGCCGAGGCAAATGATCGACTAAAGCTCACAAAACAAACTATTGAGAAAATTGAAAATGAAACGCAGGATGAGGCCGATCAACTGAGTTTGATTTTGCTTTATAGCAAGCGTTTGGCATCGCAAAAACAGGTCAAGATGTTGGATGCCGAAGCGGAGCTGCAGGAATTAACAGGGAAATTTTTGCCGATTCAACACGATTTGATTGCCCGCCGGATATCTCAATTGGAATTGGAGATAAAAAAATGGGAAGTCGAACTGAAAAAAGTCCGTGAATTGGAAACACAGCGCGAAGCGGAAGAGGCGAGACTCGCCACAGCCAATGTCGACCCGGCACTCAAGTCGTTGGCAGTTCGTAACGAGGAACTGGTGGCCGCCCGCAAAAAAATGCACGATGACTTGCAAATCCTCGCCACGGAATTATCCAAGGTGCAATCTGATATTGAAGCCCTGCAAGATCGGTTTGGAAGCTTGAAGGACAAGATAGATGCGGCCGGACTGACCAAGGCAAACGGCATGTTGCTGGTTGAATTAAGACGCAATCTGGTCCCCACCGGTGCCAGCCAATTGCGGATAGGTCAAATTGAGGACGACCTGCAGAGGTTCAATCTGCAAGTCGTTCAATTGACCGAGGAACGCGCCGAATTACACGATCCAGTGGCCTATGTCAAAGCGCAGATCGAACGAGATGATTCAGACAACCCATTGTTGCGGCTGGGGTTGGATTTCATCGACTCCAAACGGGAATACTTGGACCAGCTGGTCGCCGACAATCAGGAATATCTCAAATTACTGCAGAATGCCGGGGTCAAACATCAACAATTAATCGATCAAACACATCAAGTACGCACGTACATTGACAAGAATGCCCTGTGGATCCGCAGCGCCCATCCGATCAGTTTTTCGGACTACTCACCAACAGTTCTAGGAGTGGTTGCATTTTGCGACCCTCAACAATGGGGTGCCGCGGTGAGGCAGGTTCGCAACCGGATGGGAAATCGTCCTTACGAAACGGCGATCGCAACCATCGGTTTGTTTCTGCTTTTCGTGTTTACCCGAAGATTGAAAATCAGTTTGAAATCGTAATGTCGTTTAAATCAAAATGATGAAGCGAAGTACTAGTTATCCGAAACCGGAAAGCCTGGAAACAACAGCTCATTCTCACCGTCTGGAGCAGTACTCGCGATATGCACCGACCCTGATTGCCGGTGCATTGGTGGTTATTTCAGCACTGTTTCTGCCACTGGTGTTGTTTTATCTGGCTTGGCAGTTGGGGCCGCCGTTTGAAAAGTCGACCCTGCAGGGGGCGCTTTGTAGCAGTCTGATCTTCTCGATTCCACTGTTTTTTGTTTGCATCTCAATTCACAAATCACTGGTTCCAGCTGGGCTTGCCGAAAAATATCTCAACTGGAAACCGGGATTCTGCCATGCCTTGTCGAGAACGTCCAAAGGAGTGATCCTGATCTGTTTGCCCTTGCAGATCATATACACTTCCCTGGAGTGGTTTGAAGGTGGTCAGTGGAATGATTCTCTCGGGCGTTGTCTGTTCATTCTCAATATGGGCATTCTGGCAGGTTGTTTCTATCAAGCCAGTCGTCGACTCAGCTGTGAGGCCCGCAACCGTTGTCCACAAAATACTCCCCGGCTTTCCATGCATCTGGGAATGCTCTGGTCCATCTGCTTGCCGGTTGCCCTGATGATCATGGCGGCGATGGGCTTCTATTTCACGGCGCTTCAGTTGAGTTGGCGACTGTTTTGGTCCTACGCGATTCTGATGGGTATTGGTTTGCTGACCAGTTTTGCGGGTCGTTTGTTACTGACAACTCAATTCCGCATCAAGTTGCGCAAACTCGAAGAGAACAAGACTGAGCAAACGGACCAAGACGACAAGATTGACATTTCAGGAATCTCGACCCAGGTCAATCGCTTGCTGCGCATTACCGCCATTGTTGCGACGATTGTCATCGGCTGGCAAATCTGGTCGGGGGTTTTGCCCGCCGTTGGCTGGCTGGATCAGGTTGAGCTATGGAACGCGGCGCGGGATTTCACGGTCAACGGGGTGACGCCCTCGGTGACTCTGCGACATCTGTTGGTTGCGATTGGGTTGCTGGGCATTACGGTTATGCTCAGCCGGAATTTGCCGGGACTACTCGAAATTGTATTGTTGGACCGTTTGCCTTTGGATCGGGGCGGACGGTACGCCATTTCGTTTGTGATTCGTTACCTGGTGGGTGTTTTCGGAATCTTGCTAGTTTTTCGCTGGGTGGGATTTTCTTGGACAAGTGTGCAGTGGTTGGCGGCTGGATTGACGGTTGGATTAGGTTTTGGTTTGCAGGAAATTTTTGCGAACCTGGTATCCGGGATTATCATTTTGATTGAACGACCGATTCGGGTTGGCGATTTTGTTACGGTTAATGGAGTGACCGGAAACGTGACACGAATGGAACTCAGGGCAACCACCATTCGAGACCTCGACCACCGGGAATCGATCATTCCAAACAAACGGTTCATCACCGAGGACGTTACCAACTGGACGTTAAGCGACCGGCTTTCCAGGATTGTGTTGCCGGTTGGAATTGCTTACGGATCCGACACCCGCAAGGCGCAGGAAACGTTGTACCGGGTGGCCAAAGAGAATTCAAACGTTGTTTTCGATCCTCCCGCGGAAGTTGTTTTTTCAGGGTTCGGCGACAGTACACTCAATTTTGAACTCAAGGTAATGATTCCGACCCGGGAGCTTTATTTCCAGGTTCAACATGAGTTGAATATGGCAATTGATAGCGCCTTCCGTGACGAGAACATTGAAATAGCATTCCCTCAACAGGACGTTCATTTGCATGGTCTTGAAAAACTGCCGGCCATTTCACACCCCGCCGACGGTATGGCCGCCAGTCACGATCGCTCCTCGACAGCGGGTGTCGGCCCGGGAAAGACCATGCCACCAACGATCAAACAGGGTGGCGTGCCCGATCCCATGGAAACCCGCGAGCCGCCAGACATGACACATGGCCGGCGTGCTTCCTGATTGTTACTCAAAAACCTTTCCAATTTTTTGCTTAGCTGGAACCAGAACAATGGGTTGGTTATTCTTGGCGTTTGCCATTGTATCGGAAGTCATTGGAACCACGTTCTTGAAGCGCGCCGACGGGAATGTCATTTCTTCGTCGGGCCTGTTCATGATGTTCTTTTATGCGATCAGTTTGACCTTCCTGACGATTGCCATTAAATGGAATATTGAGCTGGGAGTCGGTTACGCCGTCTGGTCGGGCGTCGGGACAGCATTAATTGTATTGATCGGGATTTATGCGTTTGGCGAAAGTGCTTCGATCATCAAGTTTCTCTGCATCGCTCTGATTATTGCCGGAGTGGTCGGGCTAAAGCTGGATACCCCCAAACATCGCAAGCAGGGGCAGGTTCCGCCACCCAAAATCGGTTCCCCGGCGCAGGCAGCCGAGTCGAGCGAGTAAGGCGTCGCCCTGATTGCCGGATTGGATTCGCAAAAAATTCAACCTACAATAACGGGATCACATCCGCTCGGTAAACGTAATAGACTTCACCCTACGCTAAACCTACGATGGCAATCTACGACAAACCAGTTCGCATCCTGATGAAAGACATGGCCGCTGCCTTTACGTTGCAGCCGGGGCAGCAGTTTACCAAGCAACAAGCCATTGATTGGTTTGCCGAAAACTATCCCAAAATCAAAACCGGCACGATCACGGCTCACTTGATTCGCCTTTCAACCAATACCCAAAGTCGTCTTAACTACAGCGCGAAGCCCAGCGAAGACGATGTGTTCTTTCAACTCGACGGTGGACATTTTCGCCTTTACGATCCGAATAACGATCCGGTTCCGATTCACAGCGCTGATGACAGGAAAACACCCCCCGAAGAGGATCTGGAGCCGCGGGGTTCAGCCGAGTTTGCGTATGAAAAGGATCTGCGCAATTATCTTGCGAAGAACCTTTTCGTCGTTGAACACAATTTGAAGCTCTACGAAGACGAAGGAATCAAGGGCATTGAATACCCGGTTGGTGGGCGGTTTATTGATATTCTCGGGGTCGATTCAACGGGCGCCTTTGTTGTCATCGAATTGAAAGTATCCCGTGGCTATGACCGAGTGGTCGGCCAATTGATGCGGTACATGGCCTGGATTCGCAAAAACCAAGCTGAACCTGGCCAAAAAGTTCGCGGTATAATCGTCGCCCGTGAAATAAGTGAAGATTTATTGCTGGCTTGTTCTCTGCTGGATGATGTGCAACTGTTTGAATACGAGTTGTCATTGGTACTGAAGGCGGTACCTATCACAACCGGCACATGACAATACGGATGAACTGGCGTGACCGCCGAAGCTTGGCCGCTACTTGCGATCAATCCCGTACTCGTCGATTTTTCGGTAAAGCGTCGCCCGGCTGATTCCCAGCAGTTCGGCCGCCTTGGGAACACTCCCGGTGGTCCGCTCGAGCGCCTGGCCAATCAGCTTGCGTTCCCAGTGATCGATTTTGAGAGTTGCCAGTTCACCATCGCTTGCTTCCCGGATACCCAGATCTTCCAAACGGACTTCGTTACCGTCAGCCATCACGATGGCAGAATCGATAACATTGCGAAGTTGACGAACATTCCCGGGCCATTGATAAGTCAGCAACCGGTTATTGGCGTCGTCCGATATTTTCATGTCGGGCTTGCCGTGGTGGCGACAGAAGTGATCCAGGAAGAAATCAATCAACACCTGGATATCACTGCCCCGGTCGCGAAGTGGCGGGACGTACAACTCATAAACACTCAAACGGTAGTACAGGTCTTCGCGAAACCGCTTGTCAGCCACAAATTCTTTCAGGTCGCGGTTGGTGGCGCAAATAACCCGGACATCCACGGTCACCTCTTCGGTTCCTCCCACTGGCAAAAAAGAGTAACCCTCCAGCGTTCGCAGTAACTTGGCCTGCCCTTCGAGTGTTAGCTCGCCAATTTCATCGAGAAACAGGGTGCCCAGATCAGCCTGTTTGAACCACCCGTCGTGGTCCCGGTCGGCGCTGGTAAACGAGCCTTTCTTGTGCCCGAACAACTGACTTTCCATCAAATCGCGTGGAATGGCCGCGCAGTTGACACTCAACATCGGTCGGTCGGCCCTGGGGCTGGCGCGGTGAAGGGCACGCGCTACCAGTTCTTTACCCGCTCCCGACTCACCTCGAATCAGGACACTTCCCGATGCCTGGGCGACTCGGTTGATCCGGGATTTCAGCTCTTTCATTTCCGGACTTTCGCCAAGCAGCTCATCCGTGTTGGCCGATTCCTGCACCAGTCGGGAATGTTCCGCAGCCAGGGAAGCCTGCCGATTAGCACGGGCCAAGGAGCGAACCATGATGTTCGCCATGGCACAGGCCAATTCGAAATGTGAGTCAAAAAAGGATTTCTCCTGTCGATACAGATGGATCGCTCCAATGACTTGGTCCCCCTGGATCAACGGAACGCAGATCGAATCAGCGAATTGCTCGTCACCGTTTTCGCTGGTGCCGTGCTCGATCCGGATTGAATGGGATTCTTTAACGACTCGCCGAGTCAAGTCTTCGTCCAGTACCAGTTGATGTGACTTCTCCAGTGGGTAGACAAACTTGGGGATCAGATTTCCGTTTTCGCTGAGCCACATGAATCCAGTAACGGAAGCGCCCGTCCGTTCAAAAAGGCGATTCATGCAGATCTCGATCACTTCGTCCGGGTCATCAACCCCCAGTAGCTTGACGCTTAACTGGAACAGGAAAAAGAAATCCTGTCCCCAATTATGGCCCTTCAGGAAATTTAACGTGTATTGGCCAACTTCACGTGGATCCATAGAGCGATCGAGAATGATGGTCGAGCTGGTTTGCCTCATTCCCGGAAATGCATCTTCTTCCTGGCTCGTGGGTTGCTCTTTTAACACGAACGTGAACATGGAGGAGCCGATCTTGATTTCAGTGCCGTCCATCAGGCGAGCGTTGTCGATTGGCTGGCCACTTACGAAAGTCCCGTTGCTACTTTTATTGTCGGAAATCCACCATCCATCATCGTCGGCAAAAACCTCGGCATGGATACGGGATGACTGGGGGTCATTTAATACAATGCCACATTTCCAATCGCGACCGAGAAGATTTTTTTCGGTAGGATGTAACTCGAAACGGGCACCCGTATTGGACCCGGAGTTCATTAACAAAAAGGCTGGCACGTTATGGCAAATTGGTTGGGGTGAAATGGAATCGACGATGGATGTCAGTTCGGCAATACCAAATTGTTTGGTTTGGACATGACACCTCGAGATACCTCGAGATACCTCGAATAGGAAAACCATCATAACATATCGAACAGTATAAATGGTTGAAATCGAGTCGTCGATCAATTGGCGGTATAAAGCTGCTTTAGCTATTGAATTGCGCGGGTCGATTAAGTTTCCATCGTTCGATACGAATCATGGGAATTGACGTATTTTTGCTCAAATCCACTAAATTGAGAGATCTGAACGAATATCTATCACGTAAGTGTCTTATGTTTCAGTGAATGTGTGTAAGCATTTACTGTCCGTTACGTCACTCCAATTCAGGGACGGATGTTATCAATCCACCTTGCCGACAAAAATGGGAAACACTAGGATTCAGCGATTCACAACAGTTAAAATACGTGGTCTAAGTTGACCCGGACGGATTTAAAGAGGGATATCATGCGAACAGATCGCTTCAAATTTGCACAGCAATTCATTCTTTTTTCTTGCTTAACTTTTTCGTTTGCCATTTCCGGCCTGTTGGTGACGGATCTGGTTGCCGACGATACGGAAACGTTTGGCCAACCGTCGCGGTCGGAAAAGACAGTTTCACGACTGATCGCCAAGCTGATGCAGCGCGATCATCTTTCGCGTAAACCGCTGGATGACAAGATCTCGCAGCGGGCTTTTGATATGTACATCAAAATGCTCGATCCGATGAAGGTCTATTTCCTTCAGTCCGACGTCGATGACTTCTCTTCGAAATGGCGAGACAGCATCGATGACAATATGGAGAAGGGTGAATACGAAATTGCCTTTGAGATTTACAAGCGGTTCTTGCAACGGGTGGACGAGCGCAGCCAATTGGCGGTCGAGCTGGTTGATTCTACATTTGACTACACCCTCGATGAAGAGATTGCAACCGACAAGGAAGATGTCAAGTTCGCCACCAACGATGATGAGGTAAAAGACCGTTGGCGCAAGAGAATCAAGTACAACTTAATGGTTCTCAAGAACGACAAGGATTCCAAAGTCGATCCGAAGGAAAAGCTCAAGAAACGATACGACGCGTATGCCAAACGGATGCATCAAACCGACAACGGAGATGTTGTCGAAATGTATGTCACGGCCATTACGACGAGTTTTGATCCCCACACTGCCTATATGTCCAAGGAATCGTTTGAGAATTTCCTGATTGCCATGAGCCTGCAGCTTGAAGGGATTGGGGCAACGCTTCAGTCGGATGACGACGGATACACGGTGATTAAACGGATCGTGGTTGGAGGTGCGGCCGACAAACAGGGAGGTCTTGAAGTCGAAGACAAGATCGTCGGCGTTGCCCAGGGCGAAGCGGGTGAATTTGTCGACGTAACCGGAATGAAACTTGACGATGTGGTCCAGAAAATTCGAGGAAAATCTGGCACGACCGTTCGTCTGCAGGTTCTTTCCGAAGACGGTAGTGAAATCAAGACGGAAAATATTGTTCGTGAAAAAATCAAACTCGAAGACAGTGCTGCTCGCGGTGTGGTTTTCGAAGAGGGGCCCTACAAGATCGGCGTGATCGATCTTCCCAGTTTCTATGCCGATATGGAAAGCTCCAAACG
The DNA here is from genome assembly GCA_014237975.1 of Mariniblastus sp. GTDB lineage: Bacteria > Planctomycetota > Planctomycetia > Pirellulales > Pirellulaceae > Mariniblastus. The sequence goes on from JABACA010000063.1 coordinate 11,571, forward strand.
CAATACCACAGAAGCCCGCAGTACGACGAAAGATGTTGAGAAAATCCTGGTCGACTTCCAGAAGCAAGGTGTCGATTCGGTCGTTCTCGATTTGCGGAGAAATGGCGGCGGCAGTTTACGAGAGGCGATTGACTGTACCGGTTTGTTTATCAACACGGGAACCGTCGTCCAGGTTAAGGATGCCTACGGAAAGATTCAGAAGCACAACGATGAACGATCAGGCATGAGCTGGGATGGTCCGGTCGTTGTACTGACCAGTAAGTTCAGTGCCAGTGCCAGTGAAATCCTGGCGGGTGCCATTCAGGACTATGGCCGCGGAATTGTGATTGGTGACACGACGACTCACGGAAAAGGAACCGTTCAAAGCCTGATTGATCTGAACCAGATTCTCTTTCGAGTTCCCAAGCCGCCCAATATGTACGGGGCGTTAAAGATCACAATGCAGCAGTTTTACCGGCCCAACGGGGATAGTACCCAGAAGCGGGGAGTTTTGTCAGACATCGTCCTGCCTTCCATTACCGACAAGATGGATGTCAGTGAAACAGACCTCGACTATCCCGTTGAGTGGGACAGTGTGCCGTCTGCACAACCAAAGAACTTTGGTTTGGTCAAACCGGAGATGTTGAAGGAACTTCAGGATGACTCGATGTCGAGAATTGCGGATTCAGAAAAATTCAGCAAGAAACAGGAAGAGATTAAGGCTTATGTTGAGCAGAAAAACCGAAAGACGGCAACGCTCAACGAAAAGAAGTATCTTGCCCGTCGAGAGAAATTGAATGCCGAAAAAGAAGACGAGAAAACGATTGAAGACCAGGTCAACCACTCGAACCTGGAAATTAAACGTGACTATTATATGGATGAAGTTCTGCAGATATCGGTTGATTACCTCAAGATGTTGAATGGTAAGAAAGTAGCCAACAACTAGACAGAAATCCTCTTACTGTCAAGAGTTCGGGAAATGAGATTTGAATTAGGCGACCGTGGTTGAACACGGTCGCCTTTTTTTGTCCCGCTCGAGTTCAGGTTAATTTGATTCGCAACCCATCAAAACCAATCTCTATCCCGTTTGGCAGGAGGTCGTTGGTGGTTTGATAATCTATATCACATGAACAATGAGTAAAAAACGTTTTCTTGACGTTGAGAGCTTGAGAGATGTCTACCGCCTGTGCCAAGTTTAAATGGGTTGGATGTTCCCTGGGCCGCAGTGCGTCGAGAATCAATGTATCCAGGTTTTCCAACAGTGGCCAACTCGATTTCGGAATTGATTTGACGTCAGTGCAATAGGCAACGTTGCCGATGCGAAAACCGAGTACATCGAAACGGGGACCATGCTTGAGTGGGATCGGTATGATCGTTTCTCCCAGTACTTCAAAGGGTTCGGTTGAAATCGGATGGATATCAACCGAAGGTACAGCGCCGGCATGTGTCTGTTCGGCATTGTCAAAGGCGTAATCAAAAGCTTGTCGTAAACGCTGCTCGACGGTCGCGTTGCAAAAAATGGGTACGGAATGCCCCAGGTAAAACTGGAAAAGTCGCAAATCATCAAATCCTGCGACGTGGTCAGCATGCTCATGGGTATAGGCAACTGCATGCACGATTCCCAGTCCCTCTCGCAGTAATTGGGTTCGCAAATCGGGGGATGTGTCGATTAAAAAATTACCCTCGGGCAGTCCTAAAATCGCGCTGCAGCGGGTTCTGTGATTGCGCGGTTCCTGGCTGCGGCAGACATCGCAGCTGCATCCCAAGGCCGGAACACCTACGGAGGTTCCCGTTCCCAGGAGAATCATTTCGCCAGAAATATCGGTGGTTAGAGGCTGTTTTTTCACAAAGTCAACAATTCCTGCCGGGCCATGAATCGAGTTGGGGTTGAAAAATCAATTTAGTCTTCCGGTAGGTTTGAAATAAGTAGCTGCCGTAAAGGCAAGCCGGCACGCTGTTTGCGTCGATGGACGAGTAAGAATCCGTTTCGACTGGCGTCAAGATACCCCAATAATGCTTTCATTGCCCCACAGGGAGGCCGTTTGCCAGGGGGGATTCTCAGTTGACCCTAATCTGCAAGAAATATAATCTGTTACGACCAAGGAACTTACGTCATAACGGTTGGTGACTCTGGATATTTTTGGTAGCCATTCGATTTCGAAGTCGTACCCCCGACTGATTGGTGCCAACTGACAAAATTGCGGGTAGAAAGCCAATATGCAATTGCTGGAAAGAATATGGGATTCGCTGACACTGTTTTTCGGCGGATTAATTAGCGGATTTGAACGGACTATTACGAACCTGTTTGGTTCGTCAAATGCCCGATTCGTTAAACGATTGCAATCCAAAGTGGACGCCATTACGGCTTTAGAGCCCCGTTTCGAGAAAATGTCCGAAGAAGAACTACGGGAACAGACTGAGTTGTTTCGGCAGAGATTGCGAAACGGCGAGACTACCGACGACATTTTGATCGAAGCGTTTGCCGTGTGCCGCGAAGGTGGCAAACGTTTCCTCGGTATGCGCCATTATGATGTCCAGTTGATTGGAGGCATGGTTCTGCACAGTGGCGCTGTCGCCGAAATGGTTACCGGTGAAGGGAAAACGCTGGTCGCAACGTTGCCGGCGTATTTGAATGCGATCGAGGGTTGCAGCGTTCACGTTGTGACCGTCAATGATTACCTGGCCCGGCGAGATATGGAGTGGATGGGCCCACTCTACATGGGGCTGGGACTGACAGTCAGCGCCATTCAAAGCAACATGCCTGCCCACGAGCGACAGGTAGCCTATGCCAAGGATATTACGTATGGAACGAATAACGAATTTGGTTTCGATTATTTACGCGATAACATGCGACCGGCCGCCCGAGACGACATCCGATTCCCCAAGCGATTGCAACAAGCGCAGGGAAAATTGGCGTTCGCGATCATTGACGAAGTTGACAATATCCTGATTGACGAGGCCCGTACGCCGTTGATTATTTCTGGCCCGGCGCACTCGGATATTGCCCGTTATGCGGAAGCCGACAAGATTGCACGTAGTTTGACCAAAGATGAACACTTTACCGTGAACGAAAAGGACCACACGGCGACGTTGACGGATGAAGGGGTTCGGTTTGCTGAAAAAATGGCGGGGGTCGAGAGTTTCTATACGGCTGGCAATATGGACTGGCCGCATATGATCGACAACGCATTGAAAGCTCGCAATCTCTATAAGAAAGATGTTAATTACGTCATCAAAGACGGGGGCATTGTCATTGTTGATGAATTCACGGGGCGCCTGATGGAAGGGCGGCAGTGGAGCGATGGCCTGCATCAAGCCGTTGAAGCCAAAGAAGGCGTCAAGATCAAGGAAGAAACACAAACGTTAGCGACGATTACGCTGCAGAATTACTTCAAGTTGTATGACAAGATCTGTGGAATGACCGGTACTGCCATGACCGAGGCATCCGAATTCTGGAAGATCTACGAACTCGATGTGATCGCCATTCCAACCAATCGCAAAATGCAGCGAATCGAATATCCGGATACGATTTTCAGCTCGGAGAAGTTTAAGTGGCACGCGGTTGCCGATGAAATTGAGAATACCCACAAGTGGGATGTTGTCTTTTTGACGTCCGGTGATTACGTCGTTGGCAACATCAAGTCGGATAATGATAAATCGGTAGTCATTGCTTCTAAGGAAGATGGTTCCACGGAGACCATAAGCCATAGTAAAGTTGAAAGAATTCAACGCCGCGGCCGTCCGATTCTGGTCGGTACGGTTTCTATCGAAAAAAGCGAATTGCTTTCAGGTTTGTTGAATCGTCGTGGCATCAAACATGAGGTGTTGAACGCCAAGAACCACAAGAGAGAGGCCGAAATTGTTTCTCAGGCCGGGCGAGCGGGTGCCGTAACCATTGCAACCAACATGGCAGGGCGTGGTACGGATATTGTGATTGGTGGAAATCCGGAAACGCTGGCTTGGGCTCGACTGCAGGACAAGTATGCTACCCGCTTGGACGTCCCCGCGGAGGAATGGGACGAACTGATAAAAGAAATTGACGAAGAACACCAGATGTCGGCCGAAGGGGAAAAGGTCAAGTCGCATGGGGGCTTGCATGTGATTGGCACGGAACGGCATGACGCCCGTCGAATTGACTTGCAGTTGAGGGGTCGCTGTGGCCGTCAAGGCGATCCCGGGAGCAGTCGTTTTTACCTAAGTCTGGATGACGATTTGATGCGGATTTTTGCCGGGCCTTATGTTCGCCGAGTGCTTGAATTCGGTGGATTCAAAGATGATATCCCGATCGAAAGTAGCATGGTCTCCCGACGGATTAATGGTGCCCAGAAAAAGCGTGAAGAGTACAACTTTGAGATTCGGAAAAGTCTACTCGAGTATGATGAGGTGATGGACGAACAGCGAAAACGCATTTACCGTTTTCGACAGAACATTCTCGATGGTGTCAGCTGCCGCGACATTGTTCTCGATATGATTCGTGAGCAGGCCGAAGCAAACCTCACGACGGTTTTGGCTCGTGATTTTGGCACGGAGTCATTTTCTGTTTTTGCCGGCAACCAATTGTCGGTTGTGTTAGAGCCCCGAAATTTCCGCAATTTATCGGCCGAAGAGGCATACCAGGTGGCCAAGGACGAAGCGGAGCGTTTGGCTGAAACTGAAATTCTCGGGTCCATTGAAGAAAATCTTCCGTTGGTAGAAGACGAGCAGGAATGGAACTGGGAAGCATTGGCCAAATTTGCCAACATTCGATGGGATCTCAACATCCGGGACCGGGATCTCAAAAAGACAGGCCGTGATCGTGTCGACGAAATTTTGATCCAGCGCAGTCGTGCCGCAATCCAACAGATCGATTTGAGTGACGGCGCGGCGATGTTGGATACTGAATACGGTACAAGAATGGCACTCAACTGGGTGAAAGCCAAGTTTGGTATCGAGATCGGTTTGGAGCAGGTCAAAGAGCTCGATTCCAATGATGACGTTATTGAATTGGTCGTGGATCGAGCGATCACAAAATACGACGAAAAAGAGGCCGAATACCCCGTAATGGCTGGCCTCTATCAGTTTGTTCAGCCGGGAAGCTCGCGAATTGATCGAGAGGGACTTGTTAAATGGGCAAGTCGTCGTTTCGATGAGGAAGTCTCACTGGACGACCTGAAAAACAAACAACGCGACGAAATTCGAGATTACCTGGTCGACAGAAGTCATGAGCATCAACAAGTTGCCAAGCGCGTTATTGACCAGCTGCAGTCCAAGGTAAATGAACTAAACGAGACGGGTGGCCTGCCTTTAAGAAATGGCAATGGCTCAGCGCAATCGCTGGAAGACTGGTTTAAGCAGACACTGGACTACGAGTTGTTGCTGTCCGAAATCGATGATTTGGAACAGGAAGATCTCCAACAACGTTTGGAAGCGATTGTCGAAGATCATTACCACCCAGAGATGCGCCGCATGGAGAGAATCGTATTGCTGGAGATCGTAGATTCCGCATGGAAAGACCATTTGTTGGCCATGGATTACCTGCGGAGTGCTGTTGGCCAGAGAGGAATGGCGCAGCTTGACCCCAAGGTAGAGTACAAGCGAGAAGGGATGCGCTTGTTCGAGGGTTTGTGGCGCAGTATCGGTGAACGGGTTACGGATTTGATTTTCCGAATGGAACAATTGAGCGAAGATTTTGTCAGCAATACGCTCGTCGAGACGAGTGCCCGGCATGATGAGTTTTCGGCCAGCACCAGTGATTCGGTACCCAGTGAGTTTGCCCAGGAGCAGGACGCGGCAGCCAACCGGGAACAAGGTCAGAGTAAAATTGAAACCATTCGCAACCGGGAAACACGTGTCGGTAGAAATGAACCCTGTCCTTGTGGAAGCGGCAAGAAGTACAAGGCGTGTTGCATGAGAAAGCGCGCCTGATCTGTAGCAACGGTGTTTGGGGAAGGAATCCCATTTGAAAACTCTGCTGAATCTTGTTTACATTGTGCTGCTGACGGCATTATCTCCGTGGCTCTTGTATCGCGCTGTCTTTCTGAAAAAGAACCGGCGAGGTTGGTGGACCAAGTTGACGGGTCGGGTTCCCTGTCGAGAGTCCGATTCTACCTGTATCTGGTTACATGCGGTCAGCGTGGGCGAAGTGAATTTGTTGCGCCCGATTATGGATCGACTGTCGCACGAGCTGCCAGGATGTGATTTTGCTATCTCGACAACCACCGAAACGGGCTATGATCTTGCCCGTACGATGTATGGGGAATGCACGGTTTTCTATTGTCCTTTTGATTTTTCCTGGGCAATCCGGAACGTCATAGCAAATATTCGTCCCTCCTTGCTGGTATTGGCCGAGTTGGAATTGTGGCCCAATTTGATATCGGTGACGCACCAACATGGAATTCCCGTGTCCCTGGTCAATGGCAGGATCAGTCACACCAGTTTCGAAAACTATGGTCGCTTTAAATGGTTTTGGAAGCCTTTGCTGGGACAAGTTGCCAACGTTGGAGTTCAGAATCCGGAATATGCTCGACGAATGATGATGCTTGGTGTCGATCAGCAGAAAATACAAGTTACTGGGAACGTTAAATTCGATGGCGCCAATACTAATCCGGAAAACGAGAAGACGAGACAGTTGAAAGACCTGGTTGGGTTGCGACCTGATGATTTTGTCTTTGTTGCAGGAAGTACACAATTAGAGGAAGACGAGATGGCGGCTGAGGTTTTTCTCAGGTTGCGAGAGTTCAGCAGAAATCTTCGATTGATACTGGTTCCCAGGCACATCCAACGATCAGGTAAACTGAAAAGAGACCTGATTGAAATGGGGTTGACGGTTCAACTGCGTTCCGAACTCATGGACCAGACAAACAACAAAGTGTTTGAGACATCCGATGTCTTGATTGTGGATGTTATCGGTGAATTGTCCAGCTGGTGGGGATTAGCGAGCGTCGCCTTTGTGGGTGGGACAATGGGCAAACGAGGCGGGCAGAACATGATCGAGCCGGCGGCTTATGGTGTGCCGGTCTGTTTTGGACCGAACACCTGGAATTTCCGCGACGTTGTCCAGTTGTTGTTGGACCAACACGCTGCCCAGGTAGTTTGTTCCACCGAAGAACTTTTCGACTTTGTCAGAGCCTCGATTGAGCAGCCTCAGCTGGCTCAACAGATGGGGTTGCGGGGACAACAACTCGTGGTTCAGCAGCGAGGTGCAGTCGAACGCACAGTCGCCATGTTGGTCAAAATTCTCTCGACCGAAAAGTCGTTGGAATCCAGTTCGGATTCAGAACAGTCCGCCGCTGCCTAGATAAATGCCATATTTTTCGGGGACTTGGAACCCAATCCAGGCCAATTAGTGGTTGAGCCTTTTTGGGTGTCTGGTTTACAATGCTCTACTGATGCCATCTGCTGGCTTGCCAAAAATGGTAATCACGCATTTCAATTGCGTGTCTTGCCCGCACATGAACCCCTGTATTTATACGCAGCAGCGACCTACGTGAAAGATCGCTGGACCAAACGCAATGGGAGAGCCTAGTGTCTTCAGGAAAATACCTTTTTACCAGCGAATCTGTCAGCATGGGTCATCCCGACAAATTGGCGGACCAAATATCAGATGCCGTGCTGGATGCCATGTTGGCACAGGATCCAAACAGTCGAGTCGCCTGTGAAACGATGGTGACAACCGGATTGGCGGTCATCGCGGGCGAAGTCACGTCCACGGCCATTGTTGATTTTCAGGATGTGATTCGTCAGGTGATACGCGAAGTCGGATACACGGACGACGAAATGGGGATTTGCGCCGACACGTGTGCGGTCATGGTTTCACTGGATAAACAAAGCCCGGACATTAAGGTGGGAGTTGATGAGACCGGTGGCAAATCAATTGGCGCGGGTGACCAGGGATTGATGTTTGGCTATGCCTGCGATGAAACTGAGGAATTGATGCCGCTACCGATTGCCTTGTCCCACAAAATATTGAACGCCTTGAACGAGGCAAGATTTACACAGAAAGTCGGATGGTTACGGCCTGACAGCAAAAGCCAGGTGACGGTTGAATATGATGGGCTTGAGCCGGTTCGGATCGATACGGTGGTAGTCTCAACCCAGCATGGCCCCGACGTTTCGCAAGACGAAATTCATGAGTTCATCAAGAAGGAAGTTGTCGATCCGATCCTGCCTGCCAAATTGAACAAGGGTGACATTACCTATCATATCAACCCTACAGGACGATTTGTTATCGGCGGCCCCCATGGTGATTGTGGTTTAACAGGCCGCAAGATTATCGTGGATACCTATGGTGGTTGGGGCCGGCACGGAGGAGGGGCTTTCAGTGGAAAGGATCCGACCAAGGTCGATCGTAGTGCAGCCTACATGGCTCGCCATGTTGCCAAAAACATTGTTGCGGCCGGATTGGCTAGGCGGTGTGAAGTCCAGTTGGCTTACGCAATCGGTGTCAGCGATCCCGTAAGTGTCCATGTGGATACCGAGGGCACGGGCAAGATTGATGACGCGGTAATTTGTGAAATCGTTAAAGAAGTCTTCCCGCTCTCGGCCAAGGGGATCATTGACTACCTGGATTTACGACGACCCATTTTTCGTAAGACGGCGGCCGGGGGACATTTCGGTCGGAGCGAGCCGGAATTCACGTGGGAAAGTACGGAAGCAGCCGGCAAACTTCAGGAAAAAGCGTCCAGTATGGCCTCAGCCTGACAAACTGCCATTTTTGGCCGAGCCCAAATTATCTATCTTAAGAGCGGTGATTATCACCGCTCTTTTTTATTACCCGTAGATCGACCCCATGAACTCACAGCCATCACACGATCGTGCCATTGAGACAGATGAGGCCGTGGATACAGTTTCCATCTTTCAGGATCCCGGTCTGATGCAGCAAGTGTCTCGTACCGAACAGGATGGTTTTGATACTTTGGTCGGGTACTTTCGTTGTAAATTTGAATGTGGTCAACAGCGTGCTGTGTTGCACGTGGTGATTCAACCTGCCATGCCCAGTCTTCCGGAAGTTGAAACGATGGTCGTCGATGCCGAGAACGTTCGGGTTCGATTGACCGATATCAAGGTTTATGGGTTAAGGGCTGAGATTGTATTAAGCCAACCGGCGGCTTCGGGAATGAGTATTCTGATCGAAGTGATTGCCGCAGCCCCCATGACGGTTGGCAGTCAATAGGACGTCCAGCTTTGAGTAGCCATGAACAATTATCGTCGATGCTGGAGTCCTTCGGGCAAGCTCACCTATTGAAATTTTGGGAGTCGTTATCCCCAAGTCAGCAGCAGCACCTGCAGGAACAGATCAATGCAATCAATTTTGAACAGCTTCGTACATTATTGAAACAACAAGGTGCCGACAGCGAGTTGACTGAAATGGTTGCCCGCGCCAACGCTCCGCCGGCCATTACGTTGCAGCAATTCCATGATGTTCAAGCTTATCACCAGGCTGTCAAGCTTGGCAGCGCAGCGATTGCGGAGGGAAAAGTTGCGATGCTGCTTACAGCCGGAGGGCAGGGGAGCCGGCTGGGTTTCGAGCATCCCAAAGGGATGTTTCCGATCGGACCCGTCAGTGGTCGCAGCCTGTACCAGATGATTATCGAAAAAGTGTTCGCTCGGGCCCGCCAATTTGGTGGTTCTATTCCGTTTTATGTAATGACCAGTCCACCCACCCATTGGGAATCTTTGAATTACCTGGCAGACCACAAAAACTTTGCGTACCCGGCCGATGACTTCCGGGTGTTTTGCCAAGGGGTCATGCCGGCGGTTGATTCCAACGACAAGATCATACTCGCTGAAAAACACTCAATTTTTGAAAGTCCCGACGGGCATGGGGGAGCCGTTGCCGCGTTGGCCAACAGTGGCTGTTTATAAGAGATGCGTGACCGGGGAATCGAGTATGTTTTTTATGGACAGGTTGACAACCCGTTGATCCAGGCCTGTGATCCTGCGTTGATCGGTTTTCATATTGCGAATCAATCAGAAATGACCACTCAAGTGATTCGCAAAACCGACCCAATGCAGAAAGTGGGTAATGTTGTCTCAGTGGACGGGCGGGTCCATATCATTGAATACAGTGATTTACCTGAGGAATATGCCAAGCAAGAAAACAAAGAGGGTACGTTGAAGTTTTGGGCAGGCAGTATTGCCGTCCATGTTTTCGATACCGCGTTTTTGGATCGGTCCAGTAAAGATGCAGACTCGTTACCGTTTCACCGGGCCCGTAAGAAAGTGTCATTTGTCGATTCCCAGGGCGACTTGCAAACGCCGGTCCAGCCCAATGCTACCAAGTTTGAACGGTTTATTTTTGATCTTCTGCCACAGGCACGCAATGCGATTGTCTGTGAAGTTGACCCCACGGAAGGATTCTGCGCCGTTAAAAATGCAGCACCTGCCCAATCGGAAACTCCTGAACACGTCAAAAATGCAATCAGCCAGTTGCACCAAAAATGGATACGCCAGTCCGGTGTTTCCATCGGTGATGGTGTGACGGTCGAAATCAATCCCTTGTTCGCCGTCGATGAACAGGAAGTTGCAGAAAAGTTCCAACAGATTGATACGATCGACGAAGCGACCTATTTTGTTTGAAGCAAAATTTATCAAACACCCGGCAACCCTAGACGGACACGGCGCGAAAAAACTGGCAGCCTAAAACTGAGAGAATTAGACAGGATTAAATGACAATGTTATACGCGACGATCATGGCAGGTGGTGCAGGAACTCGATTCTGGCCGGCGAGTCGTAAAAGTAACCCCAAACAGCTTTTGAGGCTGGCCGGCGATCGCAGCATGCTTCAGTCTACGGTCGACCGACTCGACGGTCTGTGTGATACCAATCAAATCATGATTGTTACGAATCAAGCACTGGTCGACCCGATTGCTATCCAGTTACCGAATATTCCACGTCATTGCATTATCGGTGAACCGGCAAAACGGGATACGGCACCCTGCATTGGTTTGGCAGCATCGCTCATCGCGGCGCGGGATCCCGATGCGACGATGATTGTCATGCCGGCCGACCACGTGATTGCGCCGGTCGATATATTTCAACGCGCAATTCAAAATGCCGTTGAACTGGTGGATCGTGACAATCAGAGGATTGTTACGTTTGGGATACAGCCGACTTATCCAGCGGAAGTTTTCGGTTATATCGAGCGCGACGCGGAGTCGATTGGCGATACCGAGTTTCCAACTTACCCCGTTTCCCGGTTTCGCGAAAAACCTGATTCCTTGACGGCCAAGAAGTTCCTTGAAGCGGGTACGTTTTTCTGGAATTCCGGCATTTTTGTTTGGAAGGCGAAGACCATTCTCGAGGCAATCAAGCGATTTGAACCTGCGATAGCTGAACGAATTGAAAAGATTGGCGACCATATCGGAGCAGAGGATTTCGACGATGTACTGAGGACGGAATTCACTGCCATTGAAGGTAAGTCGATTGACTTTGCTGTAATGGAACGATTTGAAAACGTATTGGTCGTCCAGGCGCCCTTTGAGTGGGACGATCTGGGAAACTGGTCAGCGGTACCTCGCCTTCGAGGTTGCGACGAAAATGGAAATACACTGTCAGGTAATTCACTGACCATCGAAACCCGCAACAGTATCATTCACGGTGATGAATCGGACGCTAACCATCTGGTTGTTACGGTTGGAATGGAAGATTGCATTGTCGTCCATACGCCTGACGCTACACTGGTTGCCAACCGTCGTGATGAGGCGGCCATAAAACAGGTAGTTCAAAGTTTGGAGCAGAGGCAATGGGACCAGTACCTTTGAGTCATGTATCGTGGTATCGTCCGTTGGCACTGCTCGGACTGGTATTGCTGTTTAGTTGTCCTGTTGGAATCGTACGGAGCCAATCTGGTAAATCGGAAAGAGAAG
>JABACA010000064.1 GCA_014237975.1 Mariniblastus sp.
GTTTGCCGTGGAAAGTGTCTGCCACTGTGCTCAGAAGTCCCCCTGCAGGTGCCTCTTTTCAGGTATCCAGGCGGTTTCTTTCGCATCCATGAATAATGGTGGCAGCGGTGAGTGTTGTAGTTTCAGGATCAAAATCTATGTCCCAATCGGCAAAATTGAATTGTGGAGATGTCGAGCTGGAAGTCCCGGTTATCGAGGGAACGGAAGACGAAAAGGCTCTGGATATCAGCCAGCTTCGACGCGAGACCGGTTTGATCACACTGGATGAAGGCTACGTCAACACAGGCTCCACCCGAAGTTCAATCACGTTCCTTAACGGTGAAAAAGGGATACTCAGGTACCGTGGTTATGCCATTGAGGACCTCGCCAGGAATTGTGATTTCGTGGAAGTGTGCTATCTGCTGATTTATGGCGACTTGCCCAGTCACGAACAACTTGACGAATTCCGTAGTGCCATCCACAGCCACACCATGCTCCATGAGGACATGCGGATGTTCTACAACGGCTTCCCCCGTGATGCCCACCCAATGGCCATGTTGTCGAGCGTGGTAAGTGCCATGTCCACGTTCTACCAGGATGCACTGGATCCCGCGGACCCTGAACATGTCGAAATTTGCATCCATCGATTGATCGCCAAGTTACCGACCATCGCAGCCTACAGTTACAAGAAGTCGATTGGCCAGCCGTTCATCTATCCTGAAAATGACCTGACCTATTGCGAAAATTTCCTGAGAATGATGTTTGCGGTTCCCTGTGAACCGTATGAAATCGACCCTGACTTTGTCACAGCGTTGAACATGCTGTTGATCGTGCACGCGGATCATGAGCAAAACTGCAGCACGTCCACCGTTCGCATGGTGGGCTCTTCCAATGCCAATCTTTTTGCCTCGATCGCGGCCGGTGTTTGCGCCCTTTGGGGACCATTGCACGGGGGAGCCAACGAAGCCGTCGTTAACATGCTTACGCAAATCATGGATGATGACGGGGATGTTGAAAAATATGTGGCCATGGCCAAAGACAAGGAGAATGGATTCCGCCTGATGGGATTCGGCCATCGCGTTTACAAGAATTTTGATCCCCGCGCAACCATCATCAAGGCAGCCTGTGATCGTCTGCTGGAAAAAATGAATATCGACGATCCACTGTTTCACATTGCCCAGCAACTGGAAGAAGTGGCTCTCAGGGACGAGTATTTTGTCTCGCGCAGGCTCTACCCCAATGTTGATTTTTACAGCGGCGTAATTTACCGGGCAATCGGGATACCGGTCCCGATGTTTACCGTTCTGTTTGCGATGGGTCGTCTACCAGGTTGGATCGCTCATTGGAAAGAAATGCACTCCTCTGAAAACAAGCGAATCTGCCGTCCTCGCCAGGTATACACGGGTGAAAACATCCGCGATTTCATACCCTTGTCAGACCGTTAGACCGCGAGACCAGGCAACATTCAAGCAGCAAAAGAACACCAGGATGCTGGCGGAATGGTTGATGCACACGATGGACCGGGTGGCACTCCACTCAATTTACGAAGTTAGCGAGGACTGCCAGGGCTGCCACCGTGAAATGGTCTGATCGCTGGCAGATGCTTACCGCGTCAACGGTTCGACAGCGCGGCGACACGGATCACCACTCACCCAATCATCCCGTCGCAACCGGTTGTGGAAAATGTAAAGGGCGTACCCCCCCCAACCACCGCCGCAATACTTCCAAGACAGCGCCGAAGATTCCTCGCCCAAGGCCGGCATTCCCTCGGCCAATTGTGTCTGGTATTGCGTGCGAATGCCGTCGGCAATTCGGCCAACATTGGCCGTTAGCACTCCGTCCCGAGCCTGCCGGCCGGCCAAGGCTATCTGCTGATAATCGCGCTCATTGTCGGCCACCGCAGGTGTATCATGGGGAACACCTGTCCAAGAAATGGCCATCTTGCCAGCTAGGAACAAACCGTTTCGTTTGAAGTCCAATACGGGGCAGGCGCCGCTGCGCCAGACACAACATCCGGTTTCGCGAATGACGGCCGGATCCTGCCAACCAACACCCATCTCAAGTTCAGCAGCAACCCCGTCCGACCCATTGAGCAATGACCAGGCCGCGCTGCCGCCCAATCCTGATTTTTGGTGATACCCCCAGTCGGCGAGGCTCACGGTTGGCTGAATGGCACAATTGACAATGTACTCACCCTCGATGGCATGTCGAGGAACGTCCAGCCAGCCGCCGGCAAAATCAACTCTCAACGGAGCGGTCATGGGCGCTTCAATCATTTTCACAATCTGCGAGCTGGAGATCGGGTGGAACTGCGGAGGTGTTTTGGGCAGGACGACCAGTTCAGCGCCAACTTCCCGACAGAGTTGCTTTTTCTCTTCAACAAATCCGCTGTCCGAGGTAACAACCAGCAGATCCGGCCGGATCTCCCGAAAGTGGGACTCGAAATCCAATCCCATTTTATTTCCATCACCTATTACCACCTGGTCTACCATTTGCAACGATTCGAGGATTACTTTCTTATGTTGATCAGGTAGCGAAGGTTTACGAGCTTTGTGTTTCCACAACACTTCACCGGAAGCAAAACAGACGACCAAACGATCGCCCATCGCCCGCGCCTCATTAAAAAACTGAACATGTCCGGCGTGCAAAATATCGTAACAGCCAGAAACAAAAACGGTTTTCATGGCAGCGGTATTCCTGACTACGAGTGGAAAAAACCAAACCAAAGACGATCAGTCATTCTCTTAGTTTCTACCGGGCTGGTCGTCTTTTTTGAACATGCAACCACCGCTATTGGATACTTCATTTCTGGGTAAATTGATGGAAATAGCGTGTCGATTTGTCGAGCTCAATGAAATAACCAACGAAACATTGGCAAAACAGCGTAAAACGACTTAATTGGCCAACCGGCATAAATTGTTACGGCCGGCTTCTTTAGTTACCATGGGTGATCAAAATTAACTGTTATTGCAGTTTTTTTTGATTAGATTAATCCGTTTGTTAATCCATCCAAATGGCGAAACCGGAGCCACCCATGTCAGGTGACACAGCTGCCTCGAAACAAGCTTCCAGCCCAGACCCTCAAAACTACCCGCAACTGTTTGGTCATCCGACCGGCCTTTACACGCTGTTCTTTGCCGAAATGTGGGAACGCTTTTCCTACTATGGCATGCGTGCACTGCTGCTGTTTTACATGATCAAGCAGCTTGGTTTTGGCGACAGTGATGCTTACGCCATTTACGGCGCCTACACCGCCCTGGTCTACATGACGCCTTTCTTTGGCGGCATGATCGCCGACAAACTGCTGGGAGGTCGTACGGCGGTTGTGATCGGAGGCCTACTGATGGCAGCCGGCCACCTACTGATGTCGTTTCAAGCAGAATGGATGTTTTTCACGGCGTTGGCGTTGCTGATCGCAGGTAATGGATTTTTCAAACCGAACATCTCGACGATTGTTGGTTCACTTTATCCACCGGGAAGTCCCAAACGGGACGGTGGTTTTACGATCTTTTACATCGGGATCAACCTGGGTGCTGCGATGGCACCGCTGTTGTGCGGTTACGTTGGTGAAACTTACGGCTGGCACTACGGCTTTGGTCTGGCCACGATCGGCATGCTGGTCGGCCTGGCCGTCTTCGTAGCCCCCACGATTATTACCCAGATAATGATTCTGGCCACTGCCATGGCTTCGGCATTTGGTCTGATCTGGTTCAACCCGGGTGATATGTTCACTTTTTGGACCAACGTTGCCGTTGCGCTGGCACTGGTCGTTTCTGGCATCGTGGCAGTAATCGCATTGGCCAAGGGTGGTCTACCGAGTGAGGTAGGTCGAACTTCAAAACCGAATACGTATTTCGCAAACCTCTCCAAGGTGTTGGTTTGTACCGCACTGGTCATTCCGATCCTGGTGATCTTGGTATCTGGCTGCAAAGTCTTACCAGGTGTAAACGAGATGCAAACTCTGATTCCGGATTCGGTCATCCAACCGATGGAAGATTCGGAAAGCAAATTGGTCAAAGGTCTCGCTGAATTTGTCAAAGAAGCGAGCCGTCCGGCAGGCCTGATCTTGGTCATTGCCGGTCTGTTTGCCTCCCTATTCCTGATCAAGGAAGCGCTGCGGATGGATAAAGTTGGGCGGGAGAGGATGTACGTTATCTTTGTGCTAACTTTCTTTTCCTTGCTGTTCTGGGCATTCTTTGAACAATCCGGCAGTTCGTTGAACAACTTTACCGATCGAAACGTGGATCGGGTGATGGAGACCAAAACGGCCTCCAAAGACGATCACGGAAAAACAGCCAAGCTGCGGCTGGTTCCAGAATCTTCACACGCTTCGCTGAAAGGGCTGGATTTCCTGAGCCAGGAATTCCTGGGGCACGTCAACAGCCACCCCTCTTTAATGGACAAACTGTCGACGGCAATTACCAATGTCGAAATGGGCAAAGAAGAGTCGAAACGACCTTCCAAAGAAGATTTGGAAGAAACGATTCAAGCCATTCATAACCAAGATGTATTTACGATGTCTGGCTTAACGTATCTCCGTGAAAATGCAAAACGTGACGCCGCCACGCCCGAAGACAAATGGATTAACTGGACCTACACTATTCCAGATCAGGCCGACAGTGCCGGTTCCCTCGGCTTGGGCGGGATTGAAATCCCCGCCTCCGTGTTCCAATCGATTAACCCGATTTTCATCATGGTGTTTGGACTTGTTTTCACGGCACTCTGGGGAATCATGGCCAGTATCGGAATCGAACCCAGCACACCGGTTAAATTTGCCTTTGGACTGGCTCAATTGGGTCTCGCCTTCCTGTGCCCGTACCTCGGCGCCCAAATGGCAGACGCCAATGGGATGGTTCCCGTCATCTGGATTGTGTTGACCTACCTGTTCATGACGACCGGCGAGCTCTGCCTCTCCCCGGTAGGCCTATCGATGGTTACGAAACTGTCTCCCGCGCGACTGGTCAGTACCGTGATGGGATCCTGGTTCCTGGCGACAGCTTTCTCCCAGTTTTTAGCGGCCATTATCGCCCAGTATGCCACGGTCAATGACGGTGGCAACATCGTGCCTGGCCCGAGTGAAACCGTTCATATTTATGGCGATGTCTATTTTGGTATCGCCATCTGTTCGTTGGCAGCCGGTGGTCTCTGCCTGTTGCTCTCTCCACTGCTAACACGGTGGATGCATCAAGGCGAACCGCAAGATGAATAAGAAGTAACGCAACAGGGGCCGCGATCAATCATCGCGGCCTTTTTTTTTGTTTGCCTCGCCAACATTTAACGACAGGATGGATTCGATTCTGAACTTCAATTCAGCCGCATCGATTCCCTGAACCAGGATGTTTTTGCAAGACCCGGTCTGACCCGACAAGAGGATTAACTGGCTCTTGGAGTATCCCAATCGTTTAGACAACAGCGCAATGATGGCCTGATTCGCTTTACCTTTTTCGGCCACCTGGGTAACCGCCACCCTTAACCTGCCATCATGGCTGCCTCGGATTTCTGTCTTCCGCGCACCGGGCGAAGCCTTGATCGGCAACACGACACCTTGCTCGGTGGAAACCAGATCGATCGCCATACCGTTTTCCTACATGAGTCCATCGAACAGGGTCGAACCGACTCTCACCATGGTAGCCCCCTCCTCGATGGCTACCTCAAAGTCTGAACTCATACCAATCGACAACTCGGTCAGATTGATATTCTCGCTCGTGAATCGCTGGGACTCTGTCAGCAGCTGGTTCAATTGACGAAATTCCTGCCGATGGGTAGCGATATCCGCCGCCAAGCTGCCCATGCCCATAAATCCAACCAATTTGACAGACGGCATTTCCCGAATTTTGAGGATCGCCGATTCGACCTCCTCGGGCTGAAACCCCTGCTTGGCAGCTTCTCCGGAAATATTGACCTGCATCAGGCAATTGACCTGTCGATGGGTTTCGGCTGCCACCGTATCGATCGCCTCCAATAGCCTAAGGCTGTCACAGGAATGAATGTAGTCTGCAAATAATAGAGATTTTCGAATCTTGTTACGTTGCAGAGGACCAATCAAATGCCACTCGACCTTGAGGTCCTGGAGTTTTTCCCCTTTTTCCCACAGCACCTGGGGCCGACTCTCGCCCAGGCAATGACATCCCGCCTGCACAAGCTGGCGTGTCATGTTTGAATCGACGTACTTGGTAACTGCGATCAACCGTACGTCACCCGCTTGGCGACCACTCTTGAGTGCCGCCCGGTCGACTCGCTGTTGGACAGAAGCCAGATTCTCGTTCAACTTGTCAATCTGGAATTGGTTCATTGCTCAATCTGAATTAATTCTTCAACGGAACCGTCCCGGAAGAACCTTCCCATGTAGAAGTCTTGCGAGACGTTCTCACCCAGGAAAGTACGGTTGGCATTTTCTCCAATCGACCGGTAAATCAGCCATTGTTGTTGATCCAGCTGAACCCGATAGGCAACCGCCCGATCGCGGGCAACCTGCTCCAGCTTTTCCACCACGTGTAATCGCCGCCATGTCCTCGGTCTCAAGCTCCTGACGCGATTCAAATCAAACAAAAGACTCGCGCAGAGTCCGTTTCCGTCCATGGACTGGTGCAACCTGAGGTGGTCCTGCTGAACTCCAAGCGAACCTTCATGCCTGTCAACGGTCCATTCGGCAAGTCCCAACGGCATGACCAGTGATTCAATTTCACCGCCCGACTTGAGATAAACCTCGGCTGTTTCTGACTCGCTCAGTAATGAAATGCCGTCGGCCAGCGGAAAACAACAGTCATAGTCAATCCTTCCCGCCGTTTGACTATTGACGACATCCAAAACCACCAGAATCTGATCCTGGCGCACCAGGATATACTGTCGCTGGATAACCACGCCACCGGACATCTGAAATTCAATTTCAAGGTAATCGAGATCCTCGTCCTGGTGCCAGCAGACCACGTCGCAATGGCCCTGGTTCAAAACCGGTTTACCATTAATTGAAACCTGGGGAGTAATATCACCTGCCAACAACTTTACCTGGCTGGCCAACTCAATACGATTTCGCCCCTGCGAAAAGTCAATCGAAACTTTTGGAAGACCACACTTCCAGTAAGATTGCAGCAGCGCCATTTCTCCCCAAGCCGAACAACTACTCGTCTCGGGCAGTTCACGGCGGGAAAGTTTATCTCGCCCTGTGGGTGGAAAACAGTACTTGGCAAGATGTTTGTCGATGGGGTCCGACGACATTTTCAGAACATACTTCCTGAAATCCTTGCTGAACGGCTGAGAGGTTGTGCCGCCCAGCATTAACGAACCATCGGGCGCCAACCATCGCAACATCTGTTGCACCAACCATTCCAAAATCTCGCTCGACTCTGGGTCAAAATCGCAACCCAGCTTCTTGAGCATGCGACTGCAGCGAGTCCAACTGGCAAGCAATTGTGGCAGGACTGAAATAATTGTCGCACTTGGTATTCCATCACTGTCCAAAACATCGCTGACCAGGTCCGCCATCCTGTCGACAGCCAGCCTGGCGTTCTGTTCAGCAACGGTCGATGGCAATACAGCGACCCAGGCCAACGGCAATTCGATTTCGGCAAGCTGGTAAAACAGCGTCTCGTCTGGCACGGTATGCGCCGATCGCTCACCCCTTGCTCCCGACGGGAAAAAACGTTCATTCCAGGAATTCAACCTGACTCGTATCGCCTCATCACCATTGGGCAAACACCAAAGCAACTTAAGCAATTCAAAAACAGACGGGATGTCCTTCCGTTTAAACCCGGATGCGATTTCCCCAAACCGTTCTTCAGCCGCATCCCCGGCGGGCATCGACACCCGGCAAGAGCCCGTGAGCTGACCGATTTCCGCATCACTGGACAAGCCCCAATTCAACGGTACATCCGCAACGTTACTAAACCACTTGGCCAGTCGATTGAATTCTGGCACCTGTTTCTCAGCACCGTTTCGACTCGCTTTTTGTTTCGCCTTTGCTTTTTGTTTACCTGCCATCAGAAACTACAAATCCTGCTGTGTGTCCATAATGATGACGTCCATGATGGGCATCGAAATCGAGTGAAATTTAAGGAATTTAGCGAACCGCAAAGACCTATTTCGGAAAAACCCGTATGATATCAATAAGCAGGAAGTTGAACATGGGCCACCCAACCCACCACTGATGTTATCCCGATCGGAATCCAGGAATGCCCAACCGGCAAATCAACCTATTCGTTTCGTTAACGGCAGCTTGCCTGTTTTGTTGGGGATGTGGATCTGATACGACCCCCGAAAAACAGCGGGCAACTCAAGAATCCAATCTGAATTCGCCTTCCAATCCTGCAGAGTCCAAGCTCCCCAAACACGACTCCAACCACCCACAGGCGGTTGAGCACCCGCAAGACAACTCAACCAACCCAACAGACGTACAGCCCGAACTGACAACCGATTCGGCCCATTCCGGGCAGGATGAAAATCAATCTCCCCCAGCCGCATCGGAGCAACCGCAGGAAGAGGGGGAGCAGGAAAAACAGACGATCGAAATATCCGCCCCCTGGGTACGGCTCAGCAAAAAGCATGAAATCTGGATTGATATGAAATCCAAAAAAGTGATGGTCGCCGGACAAATTTGTCTCCGGCAAGGGGGATTGGAAGTTTTTGCATGTCCCCGCAGGACCAAGGAACACGAGTCCATTGTCTCGGTCAACGCATCTGCCCTGGAGCTGCACACCTGCCTGATCGCCATCGGGGCAGACCCGGGCAAACCGGTGCAATGGACCCCGGAATACAAACCGGCGACAGGCCCCAAGATCAATATCGACGTCGTATGGTCCGAGGATGGACAACAGATAACCCGCAACGCCAAGGAACTGGTCCGAAATTTTGATACCAAGAAAGAGCTCAGCAAGGATTGGGTGTTTTGTGGAAGTCAATTTTACGTCAATCCCGAAGACGGTTCGAAAACCTATTATGGCGATTCGGGCGAGATGATTTGTCTCTCAAATTTTGCAACGGCCACCCTGGATTTGCCGGTTGAGAGTTCCGGATCCAACGAATCGCTCTTGTTCGAAGCCAATACGGAAAAAGCCCCGCCGCTAGGCACCAAGGTTTACCTGGTCCTGTCGGTGCTCGATAAAGAACCGACCAAGTAGACTCAAACCTGGGACAGGTTGGCAGGCTGGGTACGAGATAACCAAACCGTTTTTCCCCAACCGTTGCCGGTATCAGCGGCAAAATGACGCGGTTTTTGTCAACCGTACACCGCGGAGCTGGCGGTAGGTATGTACGGACGGTCTTTTTTTGATCAAGATACAATCAACGAATCGGAATGGCCGAATAAACCATTCTGCAACTGGAACCATTCGACTAGAAGGGACCCCGACGCAAACGTGCTGGAACGAAAAAAAACGCAGGCCGTCGATCAGGAAATTGCCATCCTGGTTCTTATCATTTTGCCGACTCACCCATCGTCAAATGACCCTCTGAATGAACTACAGGGTTTAGCTGAAACGGCCGGAGCCAAAGTGGTTGCCGGATTAACCCAGCGCCGCGACAAGCCGGATATTGCAACTTACCTGGGCAAGGGAAAAGTTGAAGAACTCCAAAGGCTGGCCGAATTCCATTCTGCCGATGTGATTATTTTCGACAACGACCTGTCTCCCGCCCAAACGCGCAACCTGGAGCAAGCGTTGAATCTCAAGGTTCTCGACCGGACCGAGTTGATCCTGGACATTTTTGCGACGCATGCTCAAACCCATGAATCGCGCCTCGCGGTGGAATTGGCTCAGCTCGAGTATTCCCTGCCCCGTCTCAAACGACTGTGGACTCACCTTTCCCGGCTGAAAATGGGTGTCGGAATGAGAGGTCCCGGCGAAAAGCAACTGGAAGTCGACCGGCGACTGGTCGAGAAGAGAATTCACGACCTGAAGGCCGAACTTGCCAAGGTAGAACGCCGCAAGGAACTTCAGGTGCAATCTCGACGAGGCATGATGGGAGTTTCCCTGGTTGGCTATACCAACGCAGGAAAAAGCACCTTAATGAACGCCTTGACCGACGCAAATGTTCTGGCCCGAGACAAGTTGTTTGCAACGCTTGACACACGGACCCGTCGTTGGCAACTGCCCAGCTGGGGGCCGGTGCTATTGAGTGACACCGTCGGGTTCATTCGCAATCTTCCTCATCGTTTGATCGCCAGTTTCAAGGCCACTCTCGAGGAAACACGTCAGGCGGACCTGTTATTGCACATTGCCGATGCCAGTAGTGATGCCGTTTACGAACAAATCAGCGCTGTCTATGAAGTTTTCGAAGAGCTGGGTATCGAAGAAAAGGATACGTTGCTGGTTCTCAACAAAATTGACCAAGTCAAGTCATCTACGGCCCTGGAGGGCTTGATGAACCGCTATCCCCATGCCGTTGGGGTCAGCGCCAAGACGCGCGAGGGATTCGAACAGCTGCACGTCGTGGTCAGTGACGCATTGAGTCGATGGTTCCGCAACGTTGACATCGTATTGCCCGTTCAAGATGGAAAATTACTCGCTTACCTTTCCGCCCACGGGGAAGTCGTTTCTACCCATTACGGCGAGGAAACGGTGACGGTGCATTGTCGTATCCCACAAAAATATCTTGGACGGATCGCCGATCAGGTAATGACCATCCAGGACCGGGGCAAGCCTGCAGACGACCCCAACGAATTGGCAGCGGAAACCGATTCCCAACTTCTGGACACCGATGAGGGCGACGATCGTTCGGTAGACGACGTCGCATAGTCATGCCCAAACGCCAATTAAAAAATTGTCGAGCCATTATCACCGGTGCCTCCGGTGGAATTGGTTGGCAGCTGGCCGAACAACTGGCTCGGCAGCAAGTCCAGCTGGTCGTCAATGCCCGCCGATCAGAACGGCTGGATGAACTGGCCCATTCCATTCGCAACCAGGGAGGAACCTGCATTCCTTTTCCCGGTGACATTACCGAGCCGGACGTGCGTCAACGCTTGCTGGAAACCTGCACCCGGGAGTTGGGCGGTATCGACATCCTGATCAACAACGCCGGGATTGGAGCGATGGGCCGGTTCGAGGATGCTAACCAGGAAAGATTGCGGCAAATTTTTGAAGTCAATTTTTTCGCAATTGCCGAAATGACCCGAATTGCCATCCCGGCATTACGAGAGGGTGTCGACCCACTGGTGGTCAATATCAGCAGTGTATTGGGACATCGTGCCGCTCCCTTGAAAAGTGAATACTGTGCCAGTAAGTTTGCCCTCCACGGCTTGAGCGATGCGCTGCGAGCTGAATTGGCGCCGACCGGGATCGAAGTACTGCTGGTTAGCCCCAGCACGACCGATAGCGAATTTTTCGATCACTCCATCGAAGACACCACGGGAAAAGACTGGAAAAAAGGCGGGGCGATGTCCGCCCAAAAAGTGGCTGCCAAAACGGTACGGGGGATGATCAATCGACGCCACGAGATCATCCTCACGTTTGGAGGGCGAATCATCGTCTGGCTAGATCGCTTATTACCTGGTATCGCCAACAAGTTGGTGGCACGTTTTGGCCAATGAGCTCTGGACAGGGTGCTCCACGAAAACCAAATTTTGGCCGTTCCTGCAGCGCAGGCTTGTTTCTGATTTGGACTTCGGCGGTTAAAATCTGTGGGCTTAAAGCAATGGGCTTCACAATCAAACCTGACCAGCGGCAGCAAACGCTTCAACTGGTCGTATAACGATCGCCATTCGACCCTGGAACATCATGTCAGAACCCGCGTCCAATACTGAACCATCCAATCCCGAATCGACACCTGATGAAGAAGGCGTGTTGGCTGCGCGAAGGAAAAAACTTCACCAGCTGATTGAATTGGGTCACGATCCGTGGGGCTACCGGTTTGATGACCGATCCTGGATTAACGACATCCGCCAAAAGCAAACTGCCATTCAATACGTTCTTGAGGATGGCACGAAAGTAGACCTGCCATCGGCCGAGGAACTCGAAGACTTGGATTTCAAGGATTGGAAAGCAGGGCAGGGTAGTGGCACGCTTAAAGGTCCCAGGGTCCGCGCCGCAGGCCGTATCATGTTGCAGCGGGGTCAAGGAAAATTAACGTTTTTGAATATCCAGGACTGGACCGGTGGGATCCAGCTGTTTGTCGGCAAGAACCAGGTCGGGGACGAGAATTGGCAGTTGATTCAATGCCTGGATTTGGGTGACCTGGTAGGTGTCGATGGTGAATTACGTCGAACCAATACGGGTGAGCTTTCCATTTTTGCCGATCGTATTCACATCCTCTGCAAGACGCTCGACCCGCCGCCTGCCAAGCACCAAGGGTTGCAAGACCCCGAATTGAGACAGCGACGCAGGTATGTGGATCTTGCCTACAACGAAGGGACCCGTGAAAGATTCCTGAATCGTTCACGGATCGTCCAATCGATTCGCCAGACACTGACGGATCAGGAATTCGTCGAGATCGAGGGCCCCACGCTGCATGATATCCCTGGCGGCGCTGCGGCGAGGCCTTTTGTGACCCACCACAACGCACTCGACCTGGAACTCTACATGCGGATCGCACTGGAATTGCACCTCAAGCGACTGATGGTCGGCGGAATGGAACGCGTTTTCGAATTGGGACGGGTCTATCGAAATGAAGGCATCAGCCCCAAACACAATCCGGAATTCACCATGATGGAGGTCTACCAGGCATATGGTAACTACGAATCCATGATGGAGTTGACCGAAGCCATGATAGCAAATGCACTGCAAGCAATCGGCGCGCCAGCAGTCGTCCCGTGGGGTGACAAACAGATCGACTTTTCCACTCCATTTGCTCGAATCCCCTACGATCAACTGCTTGAAAAGCATACCGGAGTTGACCCCACCGACGCTGCTGCTGTAAAAGAATACGCTCAGTCGATCGGTTTGGAAGTTGAAGGCAAACACGCAGACGTCATCAAGAACGAGGTTTTCGAGGCAAGAGTCGAAGACGAATTGTCAGGCCCCGTTTTTGTCATTGATTACCCTGCCAGTATTTGTCCTTTAACAAAACGAAAAAGTGACAATCCAAATATTGCCGAGCGATTTGAATTGTTCATCGACGGTATGGAGTTGGCCAACGCCTATACGGAGTTGAATGACCCCGACCTACAGGAACAATTGTTCAAGACCCAGTTACAAGGAATGCCTGACGAAGACTCCATGGCAAAAATGGATCACGATTTCGTGCGGGCACTCCGTAACGGCATGCCACCCGCCGGTGGACTTGGACTTGGGATTGATCGATTGGTGATGCTATTGACTAATTCCCAGACGATCCGGGAAGTGATTTTGTTTCCGTTACTGCGACCGGAAACAAATCCTGGGGGTTAATGGGAACGGTCAATTTACTAGAAATGTGATGTGGAACAGGCTGAATGCGAAACAGCCTGATCAGCCAAAGGATTGGCGATGTACAAACTCCTGCTCTCGTGGCGGTATCTTAAAACAAGGTTTATTGCCTTAGCGTCTATTGTCAGTGTTACCTTGGGCGTGGCTACGTTGATTGTCGTCAACAGTGTCATGTCAGGGTTCATAAGCGAGATGCAAGACCGCCTGCACGGCATCCTCTCCGACGTTGAAATTGCCAGCCCTGGCCTGGGAGAAATCAGCTGGCCGGAATTACACGTCCGGGAAATTGAGCGGATTGTCGGGGATGACCTGTTGGCTGTGACTTACGTCGTACGGGTTCCAGCCCTGATGAACTTTCAGTTTCGCGGCCGCCAATGGACACAGCAGATTATGCTGATGGGCGTGGACGAACAGACGTTTGGCCAAGTCACGGACTTCAACCCGTACCTCCTCAATTCCAACAAACGCAGCGCCATCAATTTCCAACTGGAAGAGCAGGGCTACGACGAGCGGATTGGTGAATGTGGCTGGGACTACCGCCGCAAAAAAGAGGAGAACAGTCAAAGAATCGAGGAGTTGATCGGCAGCTCGATGAACGCTCAACCGATTGCCAAAACCGATGCACAACCGCTCGACAGCCAGACAACCGGGCCGCCCCAGGGATCCGTCACTTTTGCGCCACTGCCAATGGCGGCACCGACTCACCAAGACACCGTTCAGTCGCCAGGCCAACAACCGACTGAAGACACGATGCCAATGGGTTTTTCTGCGTTCGATCCACACGCGGACCTACGCGAACACGTATCACCCGAAGAAATGTTTAACCCCAGTCGAGACCAACACACCGGAATCGTACTCGGTATTGCCATTGCCAGCCGACAGTTCATGAATCCAGAGGGCGAACGTGAAGAGCTGTTTATGGTCCGACCGGGTGACGATATTCAAATCACTTTACCGACGTCGGGACCGACCCCTTCCCCGATCACGGAAAACTGCACGATTGTAGACTTCTATTCGTCCAACATGCACGAATACGATTCCACCTTTGCATTCATGTCGCTCCGCAAACTTCAGGAAATTCGTCGAATGATCGATCCGGTAACCGGTTCTTCGACCGTTTCTTCGATCCAGGTCAAATTGAAAGATGGTGCTGATCTGAATGCGGTTCGCGACAAGCTCATTGCTTTCTTCCCTCCTCACCAATACCCCTATGTCATTCAGACGTGGCAAGACACGCAGCGACCCTTGCTCAGTGCCGTCAACATGGAAGTGACTATTTTGAACATCCTGTTGTTCCTGATCATTGCCGTGGCCGGCTTTGGAATTCTCGCCACGTTCTTCATGATCGTGGTCGAAAAAACGAAGGACATTGGCATCCTTAAAGCCCTGGGAGCTCCCAGCCATGGAGTGATGTCGATTTTCCTGAGTTACGGCGTTTCGCTGGGAACGGTGGGTACCGGTGTGGGGATCGTCCTGGGATTGTTGTTCGTTTACTTCATCAATGACATCGCCGGCGCGATCCAATGGGCCACAGGCCGGGAAATATTTGACCCGACGATTTACTATTTCTCACAGATCCCAACCGTGGTCAGCCCGTTAATGGTCGTCCTGGTCGCTTTGGGCGCTATCGCCATCGCCGTATTAGCCAGCGTATTACCCGCGTTGCGAGCCGCAAGACTTCATCCCGTTGAGGCACTAAGATATGAGTGAAGCAGCCCAAACCAACCTTCTCCAACCGGGTCAAAGCATTACCCCAACAACCGGTTCTCGAGCACCGTTAAAAGTCAAAATCCCGAAAGTATTATCGGTCTCAAACCTGCACAAGAGTTACCACAAGGGCCGTTTGCACGTTCCCGTTTTAAAAGGTGTCGACGTCCAGATCCACGAGGGGGAATTCACTGCAATCGTAGGACAGAGTGGATCAGGCAAAAGCACCCTATTGCATCTACTAGGCACACTGGACGCTCCCGACAAAGGGGAGATCTGGTTCCAAGATCGTCGGATAGACAATCTTCCCGCCCGCCAGCAAGAGCACATTCGAAATCGTAAATTCGGAATGATTTTTCAATTTTACCATTTGCTTCCGGAATTGACGACCATTGAAAATGTCCTGGTCCCCCGCATGGTCCAGGACAACTTCCTGTCCTACATGCGCAACAAGAAAAAATATTTAACGCGGGCCAAGGAGCTACTCGATACGGTTGGCATGGCCCACCGATTAAACCACCGGCCTAGCGAATTGTCCGGCGGAGAAATGCAACGAACGGCAATCGCCAGAGCCCTCATTTCCGACCCGACCGTTTTACTGGCAGACGAACCGACAGGAAACCTCGACGGCGAAAGTGGCGGAGAAGTCATGAGCACGCTGCTGAATCTTCAACGCACCGAGAACCTGACGATTGTCATGGTGACTCACGACAATGCGATCGCCGAAAAGGCAGATCGGATTATCCGGCTGGTCGACGGAAAAGTCACGAAATTGCAGTCCTGACCCCTTCCACCGATGGGTCGCTTCTCGCTGGCTAATCGTGTCCATTCATCGAATTTTGATCGGCAAACAGGACAAATGCCCCAGTTCACGCAGGACTGGGCAATTATTGACTCATCAACCTGACTACCGCCTATAGAACAGAACTGCCTTCTTGCGTAAAATGATGCCCACAGATTTCAGGCAAATCAACGCCTTTAAATTGTCTTAACGACACGATCAGAACCATTAATGTAGTTCCGGAGAATGTGATGGCCTCCTTAATCGAGGAACCTGCTGTGCAAGTCGACAACGTATTCAACAAGTACGCCGACGAATTCGGCCCTGAAAAAATTGTCTACCTTTACGAACCCCGCTGTGGATTGCGGGGCATCGTGGTCATTGACAACAGTAGCATTGGGCCGGCGATTGGCGGAATCCGGATGACTCCCACAGTCAATACCGAAGAGGTTTTTCGGCTAGCCAGAGCCATGACCTGGAAAAATGCACTGGCCGGTATACCACATGGTGGTGGCAAGGCGGGCATCATTGCCGACCCGCGCCAAATGACGATCGAGAAAAAAGAGACCTTGATCCGCCAGTTTGCCCGAGGTATCGAAAGTCTCAACCAATATATACCTGGACCCGACATGGGTACCGACGAAACGGCCATGGCATGGGTTCGTGACGAAATCCGGCGATCAGTCGGACTTAGCAGTGTGCTCGGTGGAATTCCGCTGGATCAGGTGGGTGCAACCGGATATGGCTTGGCCGTTTGTGCTGAAACGGCTCAGGAATTTGTCGATGTTGATTTGAAAGGGGCGCGAGTTACGATCCAGGGTTTTGGCAACGTTGGTCAACATGCAGCGCGATATTTAGTGAACC
The DNA here is from genome assembly GCA_014237975.1 of Mariniblastus sp. Lineage (GTDB taxonomy): Bacteria > Planctomycetota > Planctomycetia > Pirellulales > Pirellulaceae > Mariniblastus. The sequence goes on from JABACA010000064.1 coordinate 16,663, forward strand.
CGAAACGGGGTGCCATCGTTATCGCCGCCAGCGACCGGGATGGCACGATTTACAACTCAAACGGCTTGGACGTCGAAGAACTTTGCGAACATATCCAGCAACACCACGGAGTGACAGGATTTCCAGGGGGAGAGGTGTTGCCAATCGATGCGTTCGAGACGCTTGAGTGCGATATCTTTGTTCCGGCAGCCCAACCGGATGTTATCAACGCGGACAATGCTGGCACTTTGAAGTGCAAGCTGATATTGCAGGGAGCCAACATCCCGGCGACCCAGGAAGCCGAACAGATCCTCCACGACCGTGGTATCGTTTCCGTTCCAGATTTTGTCGCCAATGCGGGAGGCGTCATCTGTGGATCCGTCGAATACCGGGGTGGTACCAAGAGTAATGCGTTCCACGAGATTGAAGAGAAAATCAAAGAAAATACCCATGATGTCCTTCGTTTTGCAAGGATCCACGGGGAGACTCCTCGTGCCGCCGCACTGGTCTTGGCACAAGAACGCGTTAAAGAAGCGATGAGCTATCGCCGCGCCAACTAGCTAGCAGTTGTTGCCGATTGAATTGCACGACGCCCTGAAAAGGGGCGTTTTTTGTAAACCCAACAGCTGATTCAACGGGTCAGTCACCGCTAGAACCGGAACAACCGGTGCGACACCTATTTTCTGGAAAATAGGTATAGTCGGAATCTTCGTTAAATTCTCACACCAACCATTGGCGATGAATTGGTTGAGGACGTGTAGTTACACGCCGCTCGTCCATTGGGACCAGTCTGTTTCAGTGGAATATGACCGTGGGGGGAGACGATGTTTAGCGATTGCTAAAAAACTGCCAAAGGAAGACGGATGGATTCTGTTCCTGCATGCAGTTCTTACGTCCAACGTCTTGTGATGCTTTCCATAGTCACCGTATTGCTCAGTGGATCTCTGGGTTGCCGCTGTATCGAAACATTTCACGATGCCTACGTCGACGGACCGATCAGGTGTTACCGGGAACGTGTCTGGGCCGAAAGGGCTTACAATGTCCGATTCGGGAATTGCCAGCGCGGTTTTGAAACCCACTTCGAACGGGGTTTCATCGAGGGCTATTCTGCGGTGAGCCAGGGCGGAGACGGTTTTGTGCCTGCCATGCCACCGAGAGAATATTGGGGCAGTGAATACCAGACGGCAGACGGGGCTCAGTGCGTCAACACCTGGTTTGAAGGCTATCCAGCCGGTGCCGCTGCTGCTCGCCAGGACAGTGCCGGAAATTACCACCAAATCTATGTCTCCAAAATGATGGAATCAGCCATCACACAAGCAAAAACCTCGCCTGTCAAAAACAGAACCGCGCGGCTTGTTTCAGCCACTTCAGACGGACCCGATACGGATCGCCAAGCATCCGCGGGAAATGCCCCGATTCCAGTGATCGTCGACCCCAGTGTCGGTCGACCACTCAACGTCATACCGGCCGAATGGAAAATGCGATAATTCATCGTCCAGGAACTGTATCCGTAATCCACACCCAACAACACAAAATGCCGCAGCCACAAGGGGAGTCGAAAGTGAAGACTTTTCAATTCAAAAAGCGTGACGATCTGTGTCGATACCGCTCGATCGCAGTTCTTATTGCCGTCGCGATTTGCACGACGATGAGTGGCTGTACGGCGGTCCTGTCCCCGATCGATGCGATACCGGTGGAACGGATTCCTAAGCAGTTCCTGGCAGAACCCCAGGCAGACAAAGTCCCCATCGATGTGGCAAGACTGCGACAACCTAAACCGGAGTATTACCTGCTCGATGCCGGCGATATCCTGGGCGTGTTCGTCGAAGGAGTCTTAGGCAACCTGGACGAATCACCACCGGTTCAATTCCCCACCGCCGACAGTGACTTGCCGCCGGCCATCGGCTATCCGGTACCCGTACGAGAAGATGGCACATTGTCTTTGCCACTGATCGACCCGATCCCCGTGCGTGGACTGACGATTTCCCAGGCGGAACAATTAGTCTCCCGGGCTTACCTGGACGGGCCGGAACCGCTGCTCAAGGGGGACGGCCGGATCATCCTGACCATTATGAAAGAACGGACTTACCGCGTATTTGTGGTACGCCAGGATAATACGTTTTTCGGCAATAGTGCCCAATTCTCCAGTCAACGATCTCAGCGGGCCGTCACAGACCGTTCGGACATGAGCAGCCGCGGATTTGTCCTGCAACTGCCGGCTTACAAAAACGACGTGCTGAATGCGTTGGCCACCACGGGCGGCATGCCCGGTGTAAACGCCAAACCGGAAATCCGAATCCTTCGTGGTGACCGAATTGAAATTGCCAACCGTGATAATCAAATCACCGAATTCTACCGATCCAACAAACCAAAATCATTCCCATATGAACTGGTTCCCGACATGCCCAACGATGCGAATACAGTCAGTATTCCAACTCGTTTGAAACCGGGTGAAATTCCGGATTTCCTTCCCGACGACATCATCCTTATGGACGGCGACATCGTCTACGTCGAATCCCGGGATACCGATATTTACTACACGGGTGGACTGATGGGCGGCGGGGAGTGGCTGTTGCCGCGCGACTACGACCTGGATGTCCTGGGGGCCGTCGCCATTGCCGGTGTCTCGGTCGGCGTTGGCAGCGGCAGTGGCCGAGGTGCGATTGCCAACTCGATTTCCGTTCCACCCACGGAGCTGCTGGTATTAAGAAAACTGCCGGCCGACCGTCAACTGGCGGTACGGATTGACCTGGGCAATGCCCTGAATGATCCAAAACAACGGCTGCTGGTCAAACCGGGTGATACGCTGATCTTGCGCTACAAGCCTCAGGAAGAGTTGATCAACTTCGGCTTCGCCACCTTCTTCACTTACGGCATCAGGCAGTTATTCCAGGGCCGTTAAGCCTCCAGCTCGGGTCAGTATCAAAATCAACAAAAGCCCGGTTTTCGAGCCGGGCTTTTTTCGTGTTTTGACCGAACCACTCGGTTACTACGTTTCCGATGCGGCCAATTGCTGCTCGATCAACGAAGCAATATCCGAGTCGGCAATATCCTTTTTGCTGTCGGCCAGGGTCTTGAACTGCTTGAACAGGCTGCGAATTTGATCGTCATCCAGCTCAAACCCGAGCGAGCGGGCCCGGTCGGCCAGCGCTGCCCGGCCACTATGCTTGCCCAGCACCAGGTCGGTCTTGTCGAAACCGACATCCTCCGGCCGCATGATCTCGTAGGTGGTCGGTTCCTTCAGCATCCCGTCCTGGTGGATCCCTGCCTCGTGGGCAAACGCGTTGCGACCGACGATCGCCTTGTTTCGCTGTACCTCCAAACCGGTAATCCGCGAGAGGAGCTGGCTGGTGGGGACCAGCAACTGGCTGTTGATCCGCGTATCGCAACTGTAGAAATCGGAGCGGGTCCGCATCGCCATCACGACCTCTTCCAGCGAGCAATTGCCGGCCCGCTCACCGATGCCGTTGATCGTGCACTCGATCTGGCCCGCCCCCGCCTCGACCCCGGCCAGGCTGTTGGCCACCGCCAGCCCGAGATCGTTGTGGCAATGGACACTGAGCACCGCATCGCCGGCGTTGGGGACCCGGTCGATCAGGCCCTGGATCACGTCGCCCATATGGGCCGGTGTGGCGTAGCCGACCGTGTCGGGGATATTGACCGTCGTCGCCCCCGCCTCGATCACCGCCTCGACCACCCGGCAGAGAAAGTCCATCTCGGTGCGGACCGCGTCCTCGGTTGAAAACTCGACGTTGTCGCAATAACCTTTGGCCCGCTTCACCCCCTCGACCGCGTTCTCGATGATCTCGTCGGTCGACATGTTCAGCTTGAACTCGCGGTGGATCGCACTGGTGGCCAGGAAGACATGGATCCGCGGAGCCTCGGCGCGCTGCAGCGCTTCCCAGGCCCGGTCGATATCCTGGTCGTTACAGCGACAGAGACCGGCGATCTCGGCGCCTTTGAAATTATTGGAGATCTCCTGGACCGCCCGGAAATCATCGGGCGAGGCGATCGGGAAACCGGCCTCGATCACATCGACGCCCAGGTCGACCAGCGCCTGGGCGATCTGCATCTTCTCCTCGTGGTTCATGCTGCCGCCGGGCGACTGTTCACCATCACGCAAAGTCGTATCGAAAATCTTGATAATGCGTTTATCTGACATAGCGCGACTCAACCTGGAAGGACATGCGACGTATACAGTCTAATTCTATCGACCAATCGACACAAAGGAAAAGGTGGCTGGGAAATCGACAACTGCGAGCCGTTCGATCTGATTCCGCTGGCCCTCGCCCTGCACCGACAAGACCACCAGGCGGTAAACAACCACCGTATCTGGGAAAACCGAGTCGATCGGGGCGTTTGCAATGTTGACAGTTGGCGGTTGATTCTCAAAATCATCAGTGCCCCCTTCGTCTAGCGGCCTAGGACGCTGGGTCTTTTCGACTCGGTAACAGTGGTTCAAATCCACTAGGGGGTATATTTCCTGATGACCCGCTATATTATCCGTCATTGTCCCCGGCACCTGGCAGGAGCCCGACCATCACGCTGCAATTGTCCGCCCGTGAGTTTCTCAGCGATGCGACCGATCGTCTGATCGTCGACGTGCGGGCCCCGCTCGAATTTGCCGAGGGCCACATTCCGGGCGCCATCAATATCCCTGTCCTGGACGATCGGCAACGGGAAGAGGTTGGGACGCTGTACCAACGTGAGGGCAGGGGAGTAGCGACCCGCACCGGCTTGCAATTTGTCCAGCAGCGATTGCCCGAGCTGAAAGTCCGAATCCGCGAAGTGGTCGACTCAGCCGACCCGGACTCAGACCTGCGGATCAACTGCTGGCGGGGCGGCATGCGGAGCCGCAGCATGGCCTGGCTGGCCGAACAGTTCGGCCACGGTGCGAGCGTGCTCGAGGGAGGGTACAAGGCGTACCGGCAGCATGTGCTCAACGTTTTTCAGCAGCCCTGGAACCTGGTGGTCCTCAGCGGCCTGACCGGGGCGGGCAAGACGAAACAGCTGCACCTGCTTAGGCAAGCCGGAGAACAGGTGATCGACCTGGAAGGCCTGGCCCACCACCGGGGCTCCGCCTTTGGCGGGATCGGACTGCCACCGCAGCCGACCGCCCAACAGTTCCAGAACAACCTGGCCGACGCGTTGGAACGATTTGACATGGGACAACGGATCTGGCTCGAAGACGAGAGTCAAAACATAGGCCGAGTCGTGATTCACGACCACTTCATCCAGCAGATCCGCCAGGCGCCCGCCATCTTCCTCGACGTCCCGCAAGCGGTGCGCGCCCAGAACCTGGCCGACGAGTACGGCCGGCTATCGCGTGACGAACTGAAAGAATCGACCCTGAAAATCGCGAAACGATTTGGCGGGCAGAACGTGCAGGCAGCGCTCGAGCTGCTCGAGCGGGGAGACCTTGCCGGCTGTGCCGGGCGGCTGCTCGATTACTACGACAAGACGTACGGCGTGGCCCGCGCCCGGCAGAACCGCCCGCTGTTTCACGAACTGGCCACCGAGCGGCCACTGGATGCGGCCCTCACGGCCGAGCTGATCGAGATCGCCGATCAGCAGCGCTGGTGCAAGGCTAAAACACAGGTCCAACCATCAACTTGCAAAGAAAAACCACGATTCATTTAGTGGTCAACCAACAGGGTTAAAAACGTATCGGATCGAATTTTTCCCCAGTTTGATTTTGTTTTTAATTACGTCATTCCAATCAGGACCACCGTTAACGTTAATAGTCGGATACTTAATTCCGATTTCGTAGGGCGGTGTCCTTTTTTCGTGCGTGAAATATGGAAGGGGCCAATGTGTTCCATAGGATCCCCAAAAATTTTGGCCGGAATAGTAAATTCCGTTGCCGTTATCATTACCAAATGCATATACCAAACCGTTTTGATCGGGAGCATTTGGTTTAAAAGATCTAAACACTTGTTGAGGAATTTGCAGGGTGCCAAAATTGTTGTTAGCTAGTGTGTAAGTATGGTCGTTGGTTTGAAATGGCCCTTTTGGCGGTGTCCTAGTGTAATCTGTGGTAAAATTGCTCACCGCATCAAAGGTGCTATTCCAGTTCAGTGCCGAAAGAACACCTGCCCGAAAAATTTTGTTTTGCGAATCAGTGTTCAACTGCCATTGATCCACCTTAACTCTTGTAATTGTATTGTTTAAAGTTGATTCTGATTCCTTAGAACAGAGTTCTCAAATGACGCTATTAGCCATACAGGACACAAACTCGTTGACTTCATACTTCATCGTTACAGCATACTA
>JABACA010000065.1:0-7025 GCA_014237975.1 Mariniblastus sp.
GCAGTTTGGCGAATGGCAAAAAATTCAATATGACTACCAGTACTGGCGGCAGCGTGCGGGCCATGGTTCCGGTCGAAACGTATGAGCGGGTCGTGCCGTTGGATGTTTTGCCGACGCAGCTGTTAAGAGCATTGATTACCGAAGACACGGACTTGGCACAAGCCTTGGGCTGCCTCGAATTGGGGGAGGAAGACTTGGCGCTTTGCACCTACGTTTGCCCGGGTAAGTACGATTACGGGTCGTTTCTCCGTCAGAACCTGGAACGGATCGAAAAAGAAGGATGAGTTCGGAATGTTTTTGAGAAAACTGCTCGATAGGTTCGAACCGCTTTTTAAGAAAGGCGGTCGGCTGGAAAAGCTGTACCCGCTGTATGAAGCGAATGATACGTTTCTGTTTACACCGGGAGAAGTTGCCGAGGGGCGGACCCACGTACGAGACGCAATTGACACCAAGCGAATGATGTCGATCGTGATTGTGGCGCTGATTCCCTGTATCCTGATGGCGTTGTACAACACCGGATACCAGGCAGACAAAATCCTGTCGGCAAGTACCGATGCGGCGGCCCAATACAAGTTGCACTACGATTCTTTTTTCGAAAACCTGTGGCATGGGACGTGGCGCTATTCGGTGATGGATGCGTTGGGCATCCACTACACGGAAAACCCTGGTAATTTCCTCAGCTTGGGAAGCTGGATTCCCTGCCTGGTACACGGCGCCCTGTTCTTCGTGCCGATTTACATCGTCACCATGGCGGTGGGTGGTACCTGTGAGTTGATATTCAGCGTGATTCGCAAACACGAAATCAACGAAGGGTTTCTCGTCACGGGCATGTTGTTCCCACTAACGTTGCCGGCCACAATTCCTTTGTGGCAGGTTGCCTTGGGGATCGCCTTTGGCGTGGTGGTTGGCAAAGAGATCTTTGGTGGGACAGGACGCAATTTCCTCAACCCGGCGTTGACGGGGCGTGCCTTTCTTTACTTTGCCTATCCTAAACAGATCAGTGGAAACGGTGTTTGGACGGCGGTGGATGGTTACACCGGTGCGACCCCCTTGGCAAAAATAGCCGAAACACCGGCTCCCGAAGTCGGCACGATTTCAACGACCGAGATTGTGTCAGAAATTGGCGGTGGCGGAACCACTTGGTGGCAGTGCTTTATCGGCGACCTGCATGGTTCCCTGGGTGAGACGTCGACGTTGTGTTGCCTGATTGGGGCGGCCATCCTGATTTTTGCCAAGATTGGTTCCTGGCGGATCATGGCGGGCGTGACGCTCGGCATGACCCTGTTTTCAAGCCTGCTTTACATCCTGCCGATCAGTTCTGACCCGGTGATGAATATCTCGCCGATGTGGCATCTGGTCATCGGCGGGTTCGCGTTTGGGACTGTTTTCATGGCGACCGATCCTGTTTCGGCCTCGATGACCCAGACGGGAAAATGGATTTACGGTGGTCTTATTGGCTTCATGACGGTTCTGGTACGGTCGATCAATCCGGCATTTCCAGAAGGGATCATGTTGGCGATTCTGTTTGCCAACGTTTTCGCCCCGTTGATTGATTACTTCGTGGTTCAAGCCAACATCAAGCGGAGGGCGGCTCGGTATGCAGCGAGATAGTATTGCCAATACGATGGTGGTTGCCATTGGAGTCTGTTTGGTTTGTTCGTTGTTGGTATCCAGCGCGGCGGTCGGGTTGCGCGATAGGCAGTTGAATAATAAAGCATTGGATATGAAGAAGAACATTCTTCAGGCTGCCGGTTTTCCATCCGATGAAATAAGTTCTTCCAAAAAGGTGGAGGACCTTTTCTCCAACCGGGTCGAACCGATTATCATCGACCTGGAGACGGGGCTTCCCGCTGCAGAGGATCTGGTGGCACAAGACGAGACGTTTGGTAGCGTCGATGAGGCACTCGCTGATTATGACCAGATCAAGACAGCCAAGGATTCGAAATCGATCAACAGTGGTTTGGCTCATGTGGTTCCAGCAGACAAAAACATTGCCGGGATATCGAAACTCGAAAAATATTCCCATGTGTATTTAGTCAAGGACGAGGATGGGAAAGTTGTGAAGTATGTTTTCCCGATCAGGGGTAAAGGTTTGTGGTCGATCCTGAAAGGATTTCTCGCAGTCGATAATGATGTTAATACGATTTCCGGCCTGACGTATTACGAGCACGGCGAAACGCCAGGTCTCGGTGGCGAGGTGGACGCGAAGTGGTGGAAAGAGCTGTGGCGGGATCCCGACGATCCGAAGAAGGTCTTTGACTCGGATGGCAAGGTTGTCATTCACCTCGTCAAAGGAGCAGCCGATCCGAATGATGAGTACGCGGTGGACGGACTTTCCGGGGCTACGATCACCTCGCGTGGTGTGACCAAAATGCTGGAATTCTGGATGGGTCCCGATGGTTTCGGTCCCTTTATCGACCATCTGCACAGTGCGGAAGACAAAACGGAATCTAGCCCAACAACCTCCAGCAAGGAGGCACATTGATATGGCAAAAAAAGCGAGTGCCAAGGATTTGATTCTGGATCCGGTTTTTAATAACAACCCGATCGCGTTGCAAATTCTGGGAATCTGTTCCGCCTTGGCGGTAACGACTAAGTTGGATAAATCGATCACCATGTCGATTGCGGTGATTTTCGTCACGGCCTTTGCCAGTGCTGGAGTCGCCCTGATTCGGCATAGGATTCCTTCCAGTATTCGGATCATTGTGCAGATGACCATCATCGCTTCGCTGGTGATCCTGGTGGAGCAATTCCTCAAAGCATTTAACTACGGTTTGAGTAAGGAACTTTCAGTTTTCGTTGGACTGATTATTACCAACTGCATCGTGATGGGGCGGGCCGAAGGGTTTGCCATGAAGAACACGGTGCGCGACAGTTTTCTGGATGGGATTGGCAATGGCTTGGGTTACAGCCTGATCCTGATCGTGGTGGGTGCCATCCGGGAGTTGTTTGGCAGCGGCACGTTGTTGAACATTACCATTTTGCCAAAGGGTGAAACGGGCTGGTACGAGCCGAATGGTTTGATGCTGCTCTCTCCCAGTGCCTTTTTTATTATTGGCATCTTCATTTGGGTTTTAAGAACCTGGAAAACCGATCAGATGGAGGAGGCGTAAAGCATGGATTTTCTTTCCGACCAGTTCCGTAACTTTTTGAACGAAGCCTTTGTCGAAAACTTGGCACTGACCTACTTTTTAGGGATGTGTACATTTTTGGCCGTATCGAAAAATGTCAAAACAGCCTTGGGGTTGGGTGTCGCAGTGATCGTGGTCCAGGCTATTACGGTCCCTGTTAATAACTTGATCTATCAGCAAATTCTGGTTCCGCTGCAATTGGATTACCTTGGTTTGATTTGCTACATCGGCGTGATCGCGGCGATGGTTCAGATCCTGGAGATGACGCTCGATAAGTTTTTTCCCGCCTTGTACAACACGCTGGGTATTTTCCTTCCATTGATCACCGTTAACTGCGCCATCCTGGGCGGTACCCTGTTCATGGTGACGGACGATTTGAATTTCCTTTCCAGCATCCGTTATGGTGTTGCCTCCGGGTTTGGCTGGGCCGTCGCGATTGCCGCGTTGGCCGGCATTCGGGAGAAATTGAAATACAGTGATATTCCCCATGGCCTGAGAGGGTTGGGCATTACGTTTATGATTGTCGGTTTGATGGCCTTGGGTTTCCTTGCTTTCAGCGGAATAGAGCCTTGATTTCGACCTGGGTGGGTAACCGGGTGACCGGCGCGTTTATTGAACAGACTCGAATTTTATTGAGCATTTGAATATGGATGGGTTAAACGAAATCCTGATTGGTGTTGCACTGTTCGTTGGGACGGTTGTCGCGTTGGTCGCCATCATATTGATTGCCAAATCCTATTTGGTCGCCAGTGGCAACGTGAAGATCCTGGTCAACGAACAGAAAGAACTGTCCGTTCCCGCTGGGGGTAAGTTGATGGGTGCCCTGGCAGATGCGGGGATCTTTGTTTCCTCGGCCTGCGGCGGGGGTGGTACGTGTGCCCAATGCCTGGTCAAGGTGACGGAGGGCGGTGGCGAGATATTAGCTACCGAAACGGGGCATATCAATAAGCGGGAAGCGCGGGAAGGTTGCCGCCTGTCCTGTCAAGTTGCTGTTAAACAGGACATGGTGGTTGAGGTTCCCGAGGAGGCGTTCGAAACCAAGAAGTGGGAATGCACCGTTCGGTCCAATCACAATGTAGCCACGTTCATCAAGGAGCTGGTTCTTGAATTACCGGTCGGTGACGATGTCGATTTCAGGGCGGGCGGTTACATCCAGATTGAGGTGCCCCCCCACCAACTGGATTACCAGAATTTCGATATTGAAGAGGAGTACCGAGACGATTGGGACAAGTACGATGTTTGGCGATACCATTCAAAAGTGGACGAGACGGTGATCCGCGCCTACTCGATGGCCAATTATCCTGGGGAAAAAGGGATCATCATGCTCAACGTGCGGGTTGCCTCGCCGCCACCCCGACTGCCCGACGTACCACCTGGCCAAGTCTCGTCGTACATATTTGATCTCAAACCGGGTGACAAGGTTACCATCTCGGGTCCCTATGGTGAATTCTTTATCAAGGATAGCGATTCGGAAATGGTTTATATCGGCGGCGGTGCAGGCATGGCGCCGTTGCGAAGTCATATTTTTGAATTGTTCAAAACTCTCAAGACGGGTCGCCAGGTAACTTACTGGTATGGTGGTCGGAGTCTGAGGGAGCTGTTCTACATCGATCATTTTCGAAAAATCGAGGAAGAGTTTCCCAATTTCAAGTTCAATATTGCTCTTTCCGAACCCCTGCCGGAAGATAATTGGGACGGTTTTACGGGGTTCATTCACCAGGTACTGTTGGACAATTATCTGGGAGGTCATGCGGCACCCGAAGACATCGAGTATTACATTTGCGGGCCGCCGATGATGAACGCAGCTGTTTTTAAGATGTTGGATGATTTGGGTGTGGAGCCCGAAAATATCGCCTACGACGACTTTGGCGGCTAGTCCGAGCGTTTCCCGCTGGCCATGCTAAAATGAAGGTGACTGGCCCCCGCCGTTTGCCGATAAAACACGTTAATAATGGCCCCTGGATGTCGAACTTTTGGTTGCGTTCAACCGCTGCCACGATTTCGGTACGGGGAGAACATGGATCTAACACGTCGAGAATAGCAATGAAAAATTTGATCGCGCCAATGGCTTTGTTCCTTTTTTTGTTGACGGTTAACGTCTCGTACTTGTCCGCACATGACGTCTACAAGGAACCACTCGAATTGCGGTATGGATTAAAGACCGTCTCTTGTAAGACCTGCCATCCCAATACGAAAGACCGTTCCATCCATAATGCGTTTGGTCAATATTTCGCGGATGAATTCAAGGGTCAGGAAATTACGAAGAAATATGAAGCGGCCCAGGCTGCCGGTGAAGAACAGCAAAAGGCTTACGAAGTTCAGATGGTTGCGTCATTTAATGAAGTTCTGTTAGTCGTGGAGAAAAAGAAGATGACGTTTGCAGACCTGATCAAGGCTGGTTTGCTGAATGGTGTCCGCTTGGAAGAAAAGAAAGATTGAAGTGCAAGGATTCTTCCTGAGAATTAATTCAAACGATCGGGTTGCGTTGAGCAGCCGGGTCGTTTTTTTGTTTCTGGCGCTGTTCTTCTGCCCGACTGCTTCTGGCCAGTTGATTGAAGTTACCGGGCAGACGATGGGGCCCATCGAGTACCGGGTGGTGATTGGGGAAGGCCAACATCAAATCGACCAATCGAAGGCCACTCAGTTGGTAAACTCCAAACTGAGTCAGGTTAACCAGCTGATGTCGACCTACCTGGCTGACTCGGATGTTTCCCGATTCAATCGAACGGAATCGACCGACTGGTTTGCCGTGGATCCTTTGACTGCCCAGGTTGTCCAGCGCTCGATTGAAATCAGCCAGATGACCGACGGGGCTTTTGATATTACGGTGGGGCCAGCCGTCGACCTGTGGAACTTTGGGGCCAACAAGCACGAAGACGTCATTCCTACGGAGAAGCAAATTGCCGACGTCAAGTCGATTGTCGGTTATCGGATGCTGGCAGTGCGGCAAGATCCACCGGCGTTGAAAAAGGAAAAGGCGGGAGTGCGCATCGACCTGTCGGCCATTGCCAAGGGGTTCGCCGTCGACCAGGTCGCCTTGGCATTGCAGGGGACCCAAATCCATCATTACATGGTTGAAATTGGCGGAGAGGTGCGAACGGCAGGCTACAGTCCGCAGGGCAGGCCCTGGCGTATTGGTATCGAAAAGCCGGCCGATTCGGGCCGCCAGGTGCTTGTCGTGGCAGCGTTAGAGGATGACGCACTGGCCACCTCCGGCGATTATCGCAATTTCCGAATTATCGACGGTCAGCGTTATTCGCATACCATTGATCCTCGAACCTGCCGGCCGGTCAAGTTCGGTTTGGCATCGTCTTCCATTGTCCAACACTCAAACAAGGTGGATGGGTGCATGACGGCCGATGCACTGGCCACGGCATTGATGGTCATCGGCTCTGGTGAAAAAATTGACTTGGAAGCTGTCAAGAAACGCTGTTTGGCGATCTGTGAAGCCCATAAGATAACCGGTTTTTTCGTCTTTCGAGATCACCTGGCCACCGCCCCGGAACCGGTTCAATGGGCGACTTTTGCAACACCCGGATTCCCGTTGGCCCCTGACGATGGCGGACTCATTGTCGATGAAACGGAAACGCAGGTATCGATTTGGCCATCGTTACTGGGGGCGCTGATCGTTTTTGGATTGGCGATCCTGGGCATGGCAGTAGGGACAATTTTCGGTAATAAGCCGATCCAGGGTTCGTGTGGTGGTTTGTCAACAGGGTCCGGGGATGAGGAAGACTCAGCCTGTTCGCTCTGCCAGGCACCGGCAACGGACTGTCCGGATCGCGATGACCAGGCCGCAACTCCCTAATCGAGTGTCCTCGACTGGACGTTGGGGTGTTGAGTCACTTGTTGTCAAAACACCACCTTTTGCCCAACGCAAGTACCTGACGGTCC
>JABACA010000065.1:7035-22851 GCA_014237975.1 Mariniblastus sp.
GTCCGGTTGTGTCAGCAAGCAGGCAAGGCGATTCGTAAAAGCAGGCGATGTCGCAGACAAATTGGTAGACGTCTGCCAAAAATGATCTAGGTTTTGTTACAGGGATGACGTTCGTCTGGCCAATAAATCTGTTTGGTGGTCAGGGAAATCAGTCAGTCCTGCTTTTCTTTGCTCTTCTCCTGTTAAGACAATTCGGTGTGCTTGTGGTTGACCCAGACGTCAGTTTCCTGTGGCCCATGTTGTGGTCCCTTGCCGCGGTTGGCGTTGGATTGACCAGCGGTTTCTTCATAGGCCGTATGTTTGCAGTGCAAAACCAGAGTTCGCAGCTCAAGACGGACCGACAACGGACGCTGAACGCTGTGGATGCAATGATGCAGAGCGCCGCGCAGTTGAACGACGACGTAGGTAGTCATAATTCGATTTTAGAGGTCGCCAAACAGGACTTGGAGCAATCTAATCAGGGGGATATTCGTTATTCGGGAATTCAGCAAAGCCTGGTCGCCCATGTAACCGAAGTCATGTCGGCCAACAAAAAATTGGAAAACGATCTCGTCAAAACGCGTTTCCAACTGGAAACCCAGGCGCAGGAGTTGGACCGAACCCGTAAAGAGGCGCGGACGGATCCTTTGTGTGCCGTGGGCAATCGAAAAGCGTTCGAAGAGTCGTTGCAATATATGATGTGCTGCTTTACATCGGCACAGCGAAGTTTCGGTTTGATCCTGATTGATGTCGACCATTTTAAACGCGTGAACGATTCCTTTGGCCATAGTGCGGGCGACCAGGTCCTGGTAAGCATCGGCAAAAAATTAAAGGATTGTGTGCGGCCAAATGACTTTGTGGCGCGTCTGGGTGGTGACGAATTCGTCATATTGCTGGATGAAATTACTGTCGAAAACGCCAAAAGAGTCGCCACCCGGTTGCGAAATACAGTGGACCTGATCGATTTCAAGGTCGATTCGGGTGGGCAAACAACGGTAGTGACATTGAGCATGGGGATGACCGTTGTTCAGGCCGATGATACGAGAGAGTCGATCATGGAACGTTCGGATCTTGCGCTGTATCGTTCGAAGGAGCTGGGGCGCAACCGAATTCAGTTTGTAAATGACCCAGTCAAACAATCAAACGTCCAACCGCCTAATTCGGACGTCTTTGATATGGAACCGGGTTCAGCGATCGACCAGTTGAGTCCCATGCCGTGAGCCGGCCCTGATGTGGCTCGGCAGTTGCCACTGCCGTCTTAAATTGCAATGGCCTGTGGTTGAGTTTCAGGGGTGGTTGCTATCTACCCACGATCGCACGTGGTTGATGACAGTCTCGCCCGCCGGCGAGTGAGCAACCAACGAAAACGAGCGTTTCGATTGGGAGGGTGATTCAATTAAAATGGCAAGGTCCAGCGGGGGCAGGGCGATGGAAATTCTATTGGCCCACTCCACGATCAAAACTCCACCCGCATCAACCCACTCGTCTAATCCTAGTTCGTCGACCTCGGCAAGTTGTTTCAAACGATAGGCATCGACGTGCAGGAGTTGCAGTCTACCGGAATGCGGGACGCTCAATGTGAATGTGGGGCTTTTAACCTGTCCGTCCGGAATATCCAGACCTGCCGCAATCGCCTGCGTCAGTCTTGTCTTGCCGGCACCCAGGTTTCCGTCAAGTGAAATCGTAAAACTGGTTACTAGATGTCTGCCAATTTCCCGACCTAGCTGGCGGGTTTGTTTCTCATCGACCGAGTTGATTAAAAGTTGTTCTTGTGCCATCGGACCTAATGTTGATACCCCCGGATCTCCAGCGATTCAGTCACACCCTGAGCATCGATCATTGTAAATTCTGTTTTCTCCGTCAACCTTCCGATTCGCCTGAACGGAACGGGTAAACGCGTGTCTTGCTCAAGCCGGTCAATGCAACTGGCCGGAACACTGCAGATCAGTTGGAAATCCTCGCCATCGTAAAGTGCGTGCTGTAACGCTGATTTTCCTGTGACTTCCGACTGTTTGACAGCATCGGGCGAGATGGGAATCAATCGGCTGTCAATTTCAAATCCCGTCTGGCTGGCTTGGGCTAAGTGGGACAGGTCGAGCACCAGCGAATCGGACGCATCGGTTGCTGCGGTTACTGGATGATGCCTGGCCAAATGTTCTGCCAGTCGAATTTGCGGTTCGAAGTGGCAGTGATGGTGAAGCAGGCTGCCACCAAAACAACCTGACACGAAAATGGCATCATCGGGATTACCGCCGGACATCGTCCACGGGGGCGAGGCAGCGTCGGGCGAAGAGAATGGAACGCCCAACAAGGTTGCGCCAATGACAAGCGGACCCTTCCATCGATTCGTATCGCCGCCCACGATGGGGAATTCATATTTACCGCTGAATTCCTGCAAACCCTGGAACAGGAGCTTGACCTGGTCCAGCGAGAAATGTTCCGGAAGTTGCAATGTGACCAGTGCCGCGATCGGTTTGGCCCCCATCGCCGCAAGATCGCTCAGGTTCACCGCCATCGCTTTGCGACCGGCTTGAAACAATTCGACCTGTTGCAGGTCGAAATGCGTGCCCTCGGCAATGACATCAGTGGTGATAACGGTCGGATGGGGGGCGTGAAGAATCGCAGCGTCGTCGCCGATGCCAAGTCGCACCCACTCACAATCGACGTCACATACCGATTTGATCCAGTCGATTATTTCCTGTTCCATGATGCGTCAGGATGGGGTAATTTGAAAACGGTTAGGCAATACTGCGTCGGTCATTCTAACAGCCGGGGGTGCCCCATTTGAATGGCAGAGGACCTGGCAGTCAATTGAATGAATTTGCCATAAAACGGTCGGCCAAAAAAAAACCGCCACTGAAAAGTGGCGGTTTTTGTACGGAACCTTTGAGGCACGGCGCGGAATCCGCAGCAGCCCTGCGCTACCGTTTCTGCGAAGCCGAAGCTATTCGCATCTGACCCCAAAAAGGTTCTTGTTCGCGTAATATATAAAACATGAAATCTTTGCGACTTTTCACATCCGGTTGTTGCAGGATGTACTCGAGGTTTTCTACGGTTTCGGTTTTCCAACCATGCATGGCGACCAGGATGTCGCCCTCTAGAATACCTTCAATTTCAGCGGGACTGCCCTTGCGGACGTTGATGATCCTGAGACCACGTTTGTAATTAGGATGCCGATTGGCCATCTCAATTTCGGAAGCTGGCGTGACGGAGAGACCTAGCGGCGTCCAGCCGATACGACTTGTCTTCTGAGTGTTTTCCTGCAGGACCAGTTGGACCTGCCTGGCGCCACCGTCTTGAACAACGTCCAGTCTCAATTGACTGGTCGGTTGACAGTCAATCAGGGCGCACTGCAGGTCCAGGCATCGGCAGGCGTCCATTTCATTGATCCTGGTAATGACGTCACCCGACGATAGGTCCATGGCGGCTGCTGGACTGCCAGGGCTGATTTTATCGATCACCAATTTTGGTTGGTGTTCGTCGTAAATGGTCTTGGTGATAATCCCGTGGGTCACGGCCTGGGCACCCACATTTTTCATCAGTTCGGAAGCAACTTCCATGGCATCGTTAGCGGGGATCGCGAAAGCAATACCTTGGGCACCAATCCGGACAGCGACGTTGATGCCAATCATCTTGCCCTCCAGATTCAACAGTGGGCCGCCTGAATTTCCCGGGTTAATGGGCGCATCGGTTTGAATCAGGTTTCGGTAAATTTGATCGTCATTGACTTGCACCGTTCTTCCCAGTTGGCTGATGATCCCGACGGTGACGGTGTGTTCGTAACCATAGGCATTGCCGACAGCCGCGACCGTTTCGGCCAACATCAAGTCAGAAGAGGTGCCGATTTCGATGGTTTCCAGCGGTTGGTCGGTTTTGAGTTTCAAGATAGCCAGATCGGTAGCCGGATCGTGGGCGATGAGTTGGGCGGTGGTCTTTTGGCGATCCGCCATCGTTACCTGGATCTGTTTAACACCTTCCACGACATGGTAATTCGTAAGAACATAACCGCGCGAATCGATAATCACGCCGGTTCCCATCCCGTTAACCTGTTTCACGGTATCACTGGATAGCCTGGAGTGGTCGGAGTTGACTGTTTTTCGACCGCGAAGATTGACCACGGCGGTCCGGCAATTGGCGACGGCCCGGACAAGTGGTGTCTCACGGTCTCCACGGTCTGCAAATGACCACGATGCGGGGAGCATCAGGGCACACATGGACAGCAGCAACAGCTGAGTCTTATAGCTGCATCGAGAAAGCATACGGATTCGCTTTGTCTTTTATTTGGGTCTTTGTCACCTGGAGTCCGCGAATTTGGGTCGCGCGGATAGCCAAGTGAATTGGGTACAAAGGTTTTCTTCGGAAACTGGTTGTCGATGCGTTGAGGTCCGCGCCGCGAATCGGAAAAGCTTAACAATGTCAACGAAAGAGTTTTCCGAATTTTCGCAAGCGGGGTGGAGCGGTCGAAATTTCTCGAAAACCAGATACCACCAGGCACAAAGTGATAGCGTTTTCGCGGAATCCGTGATCTGAAAGTTTTGGCCCAATTGACGGCTGAACAAGGGTTTGGTTAAAGACAGCCCGCGATGAATGCCTTGCCAAAGACCAAATCACCGATCCAGCCGCAGCCAATTTGGCAAGCGAACTACGTTTCCATCCGGATCCACGGAGGCCACGGTTGTTTCTCCCTTAACGATCAACTCGCCGTCCAGTGTCAGATCGTAGGTGTGCTGGATACGAACCCCTCGGGACCTCTTTATTTTCGTGGTCAACAACAACAGGTCGTCATATTGGGCACCCGTAATGAAATTGCATTTCAGGTCGACCACCACAAGTATTATTCCCGATTTTTCCAGCTGGCGATAACTGATTCCGCTGGCCCGTAACATTTCCACTCGCCCAATTTCGAAATATTTAACGTAGTTGGCGTGGTGGACGCGGCCCTGGGCGTCCGTTTCCTGGTAGCGGACGCGAATCTCGGTTTGATGTTCCCGTGGGATGGAAATTGAAGGATTGAGGTTCGACATTCGATTTTTTACGTTAATTCACTTTTGACTGGGTTACAATAACGGCCCGAATTTGGAAGATTGCCGCAACTGGATATTAAAACACAAGACGTTAACTTAACTTTTTCTGACGAGAAATCCATGAGCTATGGTGAAGACTCCGGTTCAACCGTTGATTTTGAGACGATGCGAGGTCGAGACTATCCGACCCTTAGGCAATTCACCGTGTTTCTGGAAAACCGGATCGGAATGCTGCTGGAGATGTTGAGGCGGTTCGAGAATACGCCTTCTCGAATTGTCGCGATGAATATCATTGATTCTACTGAATGTAGCATTGTCAGATTTGTCTTGACCCATCCTGAGCAGGGACGGGAAATATTGGAACGAGCCGGATTGGCGATGATTGAACATGACCTGATCGGGGTGCAACTGCCTCCATCCCCGCAACCGTTGGTGGCGGTTTGTGCGGCATTGTTGCATGCGGAAGTCAATCTGATACAGACCTACCCATTGTTGGTGCGTCCAGAAGGGGAGAACACGGTCGTCGCGCTGATGGTTGACAACGTTGAATTGGGCCAGCGCACGTTGGTTTGTGAAGGGTTTGAGCTGGTAACGGAAAATGATTTGTTGGAAATGATCTAGGTTGCATGGATGTAGTCTG
Source organism: Mariniblastus sp. (assembly GCA_014237975.1). Lineage (GTDB taxonomy): Bacteria > Planctomycetota > Planctomycetia > Pirellulales > Pirellulaceae > Mariniblastus. Next base: position 12,679 of record JABACA010000065.1, read on the forward strand.
GCAGGTGTGTCCTGGGAACGTTTGGTTGAACTGTTTTTAAATCCTTTTCTTGAAACAAAATTCAATGACGATTCGAGTCACCTGTCCAGGCTGTCACAAACGTTTCAATGTAAGCGCCAAATTTGCGGGCAAGGAAGGTCCCTGTCCGAACTGCAAGAAAAAAATCAAGATACCTGCAGTTGAAGACGAAGTCGTCATTCACGCACCGGAGAGCAAAGGGCCCAAGGATACGACGGGTGAGTCTTCGCTGAAACCGATCGGCCGCCAGGAAACGGTGGTGTCAGGCGTGCAGTGGACCCTGATCAGCGTAACGATCATCGGTTTTTTTACTGCCTCGGTAATCATACGGTTGATGATCAATGATCCATCGGGGTTCCCGTTTTGGCTGCTTGGGTTGGGCGCCCTATTGATATCTGTTCCAACGGTGCTGGGGGGCTACGCGTTCCTTCGCGACCAGGAGTTGGGCCGGTTTGTCGGCCGGGCATTGACCTTGCGGGTGGCGGTTTGTTCCGGGTTGTATGCGGTTCTTTGGTCCATCTTCCCATTGATGAAATATGCCTTTGACGGTTATCAATTAGGCGCCTGGATTGTGGCCGTGGTCGCCATGATAGCGGTGGGAGCTGCCGTGGGGATGCTCTCACTGGATCTCGATTACATGGTGAGTATTATTCATTTCGGGCTGTATTTCGGTTGCTGTCTGGTGGCGCGATTGATTGTCGGGATTGGTGTTTTGCCGGGAATGAATGACTCGGGGGCGGCGGCGAATTCCACGACGATCAGTGGGATTTGGCCATTTTTACAGACCTCCCTGTCTTCTGTTTTGTCCGTCTGACGCATCGGGTCGATCGATTGTTGGAAAAAATCTCTGACTTACCGGAATTGGCAGCACTGGAATGCCCGCCTCACGTGATTCGAATTCCGGACCAGATTGACGTTCCCTTTACGGATCGAATCAAGCGGTTAATTGATTCGGCGGCCTTTCACCGGTTGGCCAATCTGCCGCAAGTCGGTTTGGTCAGCATGGTTTATCCCGGCGCGACTCACCCAGGTATGAACTTCGGGGACCGGGCCGATGGCGCCCGAGTGAATCAACTCCACCACGCGGCGGTAGTTTTGGCCGGCGTGTATCTGGGTACCCATCTGGGTTTGCACGCCCGCCTCGGCCGCCGCCTCGGTAATGATGCGGCATTCGTGGACATCCCGGGTCAGCGGTTTTTCACAGTAAACGTGCTTCTTTGCCTGCAGGGCGGGCAGTGTAGCGAACGCATGGGTATGTTCCGATGTGGAAACGACCACGGCATCGATGTCGTCCAGCTTCTCAAAGAATTCGCGAAGATCCTGGTAGGTGCGGGCCTGGGGCGCGATCTTCTGCGCGCCCTTGAGACTGTTTGCGTTGACGTCACACAGCGCGATGATGTCTTCGCCGGCGCAGGCCTGGACATGACCTCGACCTCGACCGCCCACACCAATCAGGCCAACGCCCAGTTTGGAATTGGGAGACCGACTGCGGATAAAGGCGGGGCAACCCATTACCCATGCGCCTGCAGCCGCCGAGGTCCCTACAAATTCGCGGCGAGACAATCCCTTGGTTACGGTCGGCTTTTGAGTGGAGTTTTGGGTTGGCTTTTTCATTTTGAAATCTTTCAATTTTCCGCTGCTGACAGAACGCAACTCTTGAGCACGACATGGCTCAGCCCCCGACGCCAGGTGCCGTGAAAATCGTGACCGGGTCGTTGACGCCTGTATCGTACGCCGCAGGGCGGGAAGAAACCAGCATGACACGGCCAAACCTACTAAACTAAAACGCTGCTTCAGCGACACTTGTTAAAATTCGCAGCATTTCATTGTCCGGATGGTCGAGAATGGTTGCTTCGCGCGGCAGAGCAATGTGATGGTTCACAGTCCAAAGTTTGACCAGGCTGCCAGCGGGAACCGACCCATTTTTCGAACCGGACGGTCCATCCGGACAATGAAATGCTGCGAATTTTAACAAGTGTCGCTGAAGCAGCGTTTTAGTTTAGTAGGTTTGGCCGTGTCATGCTGGTTTCTTCCCGCCCTGCGGCGTACGATACAGGCGTCAACGACCCGGTCACGATTTTCACGGCACCTGGCGTCGGGGGCTGAGCCATGTCGTGCTCAAGAGTTGCGTTCTGTCAGCAGCGGAAAATTGAAAGATTTCAAAATGAAAAAGCCAACCCAAAACTCCACTCAAAAGCCGACCGTAACCAAGGGATTGTCTCGCCGCGAATTTGTAGGGACCTCGGCGGCTGCAGGCGCATGGGTAATGGGTTGCCCCGCCTTTATCCGCAGTCGGTCTCCCAATTCCAAACTGGGCGTTGGCCTGATTGGTGTGGGCGGTCGAGGTCGAGGTCATGTCCAGGCCTGCGCCGGCGAAGACATCATCGCGCTGTGTGACGTCAACGCAAACAGTCTCAAGGGCGCGCAGAAGATCGCGCCCCAGGCCCGCACCTACCAGGATCTTCGCGAATTCTTTGAGAAGCTGGACGACATCGATGCCGTGGTCGTTTCCACATCGGAACATACCCATGCGTTCGCTACACTGCCCGCCCTGCAGGCAAAGAAGCACGTTTACTGTGAAAAACCGCTGACCCGGGATGTCCACGAATGCCGCATCATTACCGAGGCGGCGGCCGAGGCGGGCGTGCAAACCCAGATGGGTACCCAGATACACGCCGGCCAAAACTACCGCCGCGTGGTGGAGTTGATTCAATCGGGCGCCATCGGCCCGGTCACCGAAGTTCATACCTGGGTGAGTCGCGCCTGGGGCTGGCAATCTGCCGCCGACGCCAAGAAGTACCGCGACCTGATTTCGACCCAGGACACGCCGAAGGAGGCCCAACCGGTTCCGGACATCCTGGACTGGGATCTTTGGCTGGGCCCCGCCCCGGCGCGGCCGTTCCACTCCGTTTATTTTCCCGGACCGCGCTGGTACCGCTGGTGGGATTTTGGCAATGGCACCATGTCCGACCTGGGTAGCCACCAAAATGACCTGCCCTGGTGGGCGTTGAAGCTCGACGCTCCCCTCACCATCGAACCCCTCACGGGTCCCCCGCCGCACCACGATATTGCGCCGGCCTCGATGAGTGTTAAATATACTTACGGCGCCCGCGGAGAAGGCTATCCCGCGCTGGAACACACCTGGTACCAGGGCACGGAAAAACCGAAGATCTGGCGCGAAGGCGGGATCCCCCAGTGGGGCGACGGGTCATTATTCATTGGCGAAGACGGCATGTTACTGTCCAATTACAGCAAGAACGTGCTCCTGCCAGAAGAGAAATTCAAAGGGTTCAAACCGCCCGAGGCGTGGATTGAACCTTCGCCTGGCCAACAGGCGGAATGGATTCGTGCCTGCAAAGGAGAGGGTCCTCAGCCGTTGTGTCACTTTGCTTACTCCGGTCCGCTGACCGAGGCCAATCACCTGGGCAATGTGGCGTACCGATCGCAGGCCAAACTGGAATGGGACGCCAAGAACATGAAAATCCCCAATGCCCCGCAGGCCGAAAAATACCTGGGCCGCAGTTACCGAAAAGGCTGGAGCTTGGGCAAGTCGAATCAAGCCGGGGTCTAGCAGCCGAATGGCCTGGGATTTTATTGATTCAGCCGTTTTTCAAATTCGTTAATTTCAAATTGGCTACCGACCAACAGGGGCGTTCGTTGGTGGATCCCCTTCGGTTGAATATCCAGGATCCGCTGCGTGCCATCCGTGGCGAGTCCACCCGCCTGTTCGGCGATCATGGCAATCGGGTTGGCTTCATAAAGCAGTCGCAACTTGCCGTACTGGTGGGTTTTGGTGGGTGGGTACATGAACACCCCTCCCCGCAACAGCGTACGATGAAAGTCGGCCACCATTGAACCGATATACCGTGAGCTGTAGCTGTGTCCATTGAGTCCCTGCCGCAGCGAAGCGATAAAGGCCCCGTAATGTTCGGGGAAATCATCCATGTAAGCCTCGTTGACCGAATAGTAGTTTCCCTGCTCTGGCATTTGGATGTTCTCATGGCTCAGAACAAATGCGCCAACCGCTGGGTCGAGCGTAAAACCATGCACGCCATTGCCACAGGTATAGACCATCACGGTCGACGATCCGTAAACGACATAGCCGGCGGCAATTTGTCGCCGCCCCGGCTGCAATACCCATCGAGTCGGGTCTTCAAAGTCGGCACCCTCGGGTCGACGGAAAATGGAAAACGTGGTTCCCACGCTGACGTTGACATCAATATTGGAGGAACCATCCAACGGGTCAAAAACGACCGCATATTTGGCCGTTACCGATTGGTGGGGCATCACCAGGGGTTGTTCGTCTTCTTCGGAGGCAAGGATGCCGACGCTGGGCCTCGAACTCAAACTTTGGATCAGGCATTCATTGGAGTAGATGTCCAGTTTTTGTTGCATTTCTCCCTGGATGTTCTCATTGTCGGCGTCACCCAAAATATCCGTCAGGCCCGCCCGTCGGACTTTGGCTTGGATCATCTTGGTGGCTAAAGTAATTCCCGACAGCAGAAAAGAGAATTCACCGGAAGCTCCGGGGAATCGCTGTTGCTCCTGCAGAATATGCTGCTGAATCGTTATTGCAGTCACGGCCGTTTTCCCAATCCTATCACCGCGTCATGGAATCGTAGAATCCTAACCGGTTTGGACAGGGAAACCATCGAAAACCGATTGATAAGGATTTGCGGTATCGAGCCCAGGGAACCCGTAACTCCAATAACGGGTCGATGTGAATAGACTGATTCCACGCAGATAATGTACCGATTTTCCAGCCGGCCGACGACCGCAATCAAGTCGGATTCTTGGAAACAGAGAATCCCGGCCTGGGGAGATAGACAATGTCGGAGTAGGCATTCCTGAAATTGACCAAACCAATCGATTTGAGTTTCTGCGAATACCGGCCAAACTGGCCGTCCACGGTCCCGTCCTCGATCAGCGACTGGACCGAGTTGGTTCCAGGAAAAACAGTACGGGATTTCAACAGAATCAGTTCGCTTGCATCGAGTTGTACCGCTAGTCCGGCGGCAATCGAATCACTGGTAAGCGACCAGCCAACTGGCATGTCCACCTCGTTTCGCAGCCAGAGTTGAACGTCGACAACGACATTGGGAGCAGGATTGGAATCGAGTTGATCCGGGTGCAGGATCAAGGGAGCCCCCAGCCAGCGTTGCAGTAAATGGGCGGTGAGGGACATGCATTCGACCGACATCCAGTGCGCCCGTTCTTCGCCGACATGGCCCATCCGGTGCCAATCGCGGATCCGGTTAACTAGTTGCCCCCCCCCGGCCAACAGGATGTTTTTGGTCTGCGACGGGGGTGCCAGCCATCGCCGGAGGCGATCGCGAGTGGGGGGGAAATCCAACAGACTGCCGCCGACCTTGATGACCCGCCGAGGAAGATCACGGACCATTCTGTTTCTCCAACAGGCAGGCGACGGCATAGGCGGGTGCGCATTGGGACAGGTCTTCGAGGGAGCCGTGCTCACCGTCCGGACATGCATCGAGTGGAATTGGATCGTGTTTCCCGACCAGATCCTGGATCGACCGGATCTGGCCGACCGTTGGGAATCCCTGTTGGATGGCCGTTCGGGCCAACCATTCGCCCTGTCCGGAGACAACAAAATGGAGCGGTATGGTTGGGTGGTTCGCCACGAGTTTTTCCAGTTTGGAGATAATCAATTGCTGCTGTGCTGCGCTGGCGGATTGAGTGATCGCTTCGATCTCGCCGGCCGACAGTTCTGGCGGGTCGGCACACAATAGCCGGGCGATCCGTCGCCGGGAACCACTGACGGTCAACGGACGACCGTCGGCCGTGCCGCAATTTTCCGGATCTGGATCCAATCGCCCGGCCAACAAATAAACATCTTGCATCGTGGCAAACACTTCCTGGGCCAGAGGAAGTTCGTTGGTCGTGTCAAGGGTTACGGACCCAACAACGCAACTGACCGGGCTGCGGCCAACACCGGTGTAAACCAGTTCATGATGTTTTAGCCTGCCCAAGTCGGTGTTTCCCTTGGGACAGGGCTGGCCATGCTGGAAAGGAATCAGGTCTACCGTGGTCGACCCGATATCGATCAGGAAACCGTTCTCGGTCTGTTGGGCGACCCAGTGAGCCAGGGCATGCCAATTCGAAGCAGCCGTTTGCGACCATTCAGCAATAGCTTGACTGGATTCGACGAAACGCCCGGACGTCTGGTAGAAGCGAGTCGACGGACCAAACACCTGCCGGCTCGCTTCTACGATTTGCCGTACGCCAGACTGTTTTGATTCAAAACAGTCGGCTAATTCACCGGTCATCGTAACCCCGATTCGATCTGGCTTCGGGTACTTTGACAAAACGTCCGCAAGTTGTTCGGGCAACTGTTGGGGTGCCTGCCAAAGCTGGAACGGTCGCTGACAGACCATTCGACCGGTAGAAGCAGCTTTGATATTTGCGCCACCAATGTCAAATGCGATGCAGCTGTTCATTCGGAACCTGGTTGTTTATTGTTTGGCTAACAGGTCTGCAAGGCATGCGTCGAGTTCTTTGAAATGGAATTGAAAACCGGCTTGTGTGGCTTTGTCCGGAAAGACTTTTTGCGATTCATAAAGCGAGTCGGCGAATTCTCCAATGGCCAGCCGCAGGGCAATTCGCGGGATCGGCAGACAGGCGGGCATGCCGACCGCCTTGGCCAGGGATGTCGTGAATTCTGCGTTGGTTACCGGGTTGGGTGCGGTGGCGTTTACCGGGCCGACGACCGAAGGAGTGCCAGCTGCCCAACAGAAAAGGCGGACCAGATCCTCAATGTGGACCCAGGATATCCACTGTTTCCCGTTACCCAGTTTCCCGCCCATCCCTTTGCGAAATGCGGGCAGCAATCCGTCGAGTGCCCCGCCACCGTTGCCCATGACGATACCCACGCGGACGATAGCGACCCGTAGACCGAGTTCCGTCCCTTGTTGGGCAGCCCGTTCCCATTGTTGGCAAACATCGGCCAGAAAATCGTGGCCCGCCACCGCGTCCTCGCTGAGTCGGTCATCACCACGGTCCCCGTAGAACCCGATGGCCGACGTGGAGACCAGGCTGGCCGGCGGTGTGTCCAGTTTTGCCAGTCCTTGCAGCAGCGCGTTGGTGCCTTGAATACGACTGTCGAGGATCCGTTTCTTTTTGGCTGGATTCCATCGGCCGGCCGCAATCGATTCACCCATCAAGTTGATAACACTATCGAGTTTCGTGTCGCTCGGTAATTCAAGCGGTTGATTGCCTGGATCCCAAGGCACGATCTCGACGGGCAAACCCTGGAATCTTTTAGTTGCCTTTTGTGGGTTGCGACTGGTTACCAGGCACTCTCCCAGCAGCGGGATTAGTTTTTGCCCAATAAATCCGGAACCACCGGTAACAAGAACGGCCATGACTATTTCTAACTCGGGTAAAACAGATTTGTCTCGCTACATGCCGTTACCAGCCCTGATGGGACTAGTAGTTTGGCCGTCTGGTTTTAGTTTTATCGTTTCCCTGACAGGCTGCAATTGGACTTGTCTCATGCATTGACCTGTCGACTCGGCCCGTCACTCGTTGGGTCAGGGCAAAGTCAGGGCTTCGGTGCGTTTTTGTTTGCCATCCGCTTCTTTTTTATACGACGCGCTCGAATCGGTAACCACCACAAGTAGGCACCGGTAAACCAGAGGCCTAAAAGAATTAAACCACTGGGAAGAAAAATCCAGAGTTTTGCCATGTCGTGGAAAAAAGAGCCGTCATGTAATGATTCAATCAGGTCGGATCGCCGGAAGGCTGATGACAACTCCTTACCGGTAACCAGATCGACCTGTATTTCCATTTTGTTTTTGCATTGCACTTTGACAATACCTCGATTGGGCCGTACATCCAGCCGGTCAATGTCCTCCCACGAGCTGACCTCTGAAGAGGAGTTTTGAGTGACGGTTAAAAGAATCGTCTCCCAATCGACCTGTGGATCAGCCTGGCTGCCATGACTGGTGGGGGGTTGAATCCACGAGATCTGTTTCTTTAACTGCAACAGAATGCCGGTTGAGATCACAATAAGCAACGGCAGGAGGGTCAATATGGCCCCCCAGCGGTGTATTTTTCGCGTCGATCGATCCAACGAATGGTTCATGTAAATTCGATTGTACAGTTGATTCCGAAAGCACCATTCTAACCACGACTGGATCAGTCAAAAACCGGCAGGCCGTTCCCTAAAATCGGGAAAAGTCCAACATGTCGTTTGAATGGGTCACCGGCTGCTGTTAATATTGAAAAGGGCGTCCAATCTGGGTGTTTTGTTGGACTAGCTTATATTCCGTAGTAACCCGCGCTGCATTATTAATTCTATTGACGCTTTGGAGTCGTTCATGAACTCGCTGTTTAACGCCACGTTGTTTGGTTGCCGTTTTTTACCGGTTTGCTTGGTGCTGATTTTCTTGCCTCAAGTTTTTGGCCAGAAGGCGACTTTGCCTAAAGAGTGGGCGGATCAAGTTGAATTTCGGTCGATTGGTCCGGCCAACATGTCCGGGCGCATTACCTCGATTGCGGTTTACGAAAAAGATCCCAATATTTGGTGGGCTGCTTCCGCTTCGGGCGGATTGATCAAAACGGTAAACAATGGTCACGATTTCGAACACCAGTTTGACGATCAAGCGACCGTCTCGATCGGTGACGTTCAAGTTTCCCAAAGTGATCCCAACCTGGTTTGGGTAGGAACGGGAGAAGCGAATCCGAGAAACAGTGTCTCTTGGGGCGACGGTGTCTACAAGTCAACTGATGGTGGTGAGACCTGGAAGAATATGGGGCTCGACAAGACATTCCAAACCGGGCGGATCGCGATCCATCCCAAAGACAATGACGTTGTATTTGTAGGTTCCCTCGGGCGGCTTTGGGGTCCGAATGAAGAGCGGGGATTGTTCAAGACAACGGATGGGGGAAAGACCTGGAAGAAAGTTCTGTACGTAGACGATAAAACGGGCGTCATTGATCTTCAACTCAATCCAAAGAAGCCCGACGAAATGCTGGTAGCCACCTATGAGCGCCAGCGCGATGGCTTTGATGGAAACGACCCAATGAAAAAATACGGGGAAGGTTCCGGCATTTACAAGTCGACCGATGGTGGTGAGACGTTTGAACGGATGACCCAGGGATTACCGAGCTGCAAATTGGGCCGGGTGGGATTGAACTACTATCGCAAAGACCCCAAGTATGTCGTGGCCCTGATTGAATCGGAAAAAATTGCTCAGCGACCGGAAACGGCTGCCTATGCAGATTTTCGTTCTGAAGATACCGAAGATTTTGGAGCGCGAATTACGAGGGTAACCGGCGATGGCCTGGCGGAAAAAAGTGGCCTGAAAACGGATGATATTGTCATCTCGATCGACGGAACCCTGGTTCATTCGAAAAAGGATCTCGACAAGCAGGTTCGGATGCACAAAGCGGGTGACGTGGTCAAATTGATCGTCTCGCGAGACAGAAAACCAGTCGATATTAAACTGGAACTGGGTAAACACCCTAAGCCGCGACAGCGATCGGGTAGTTCAGGCCGGTCACGGACTCCAAGTACCGAATTTACAGGAACCTTGGGTGGCCAGGCTGCCAACCTGCAGGGCCAACAAGGTCAGGAGAAAGAAGAAGAATACGGCGGTGTTTATTTGTCCAAAGATGGTGGCACCAGCTGGACTCGCATCAATTCCCTGAATCCACGCCCCATGTACTACAGCCAAATCCGTGTTGACCCAATGGACCGCAATAACATGTACGTCCTGGGGACCTCTCTCTATCGATCCAAAGATGGTGGCGAGACGTTTACCGGTGACGGTGGTTCGGATGGTATCCATGTCGATCACCACGCATTGTGGATCGATCCCTCGGATTCCCGCCACATGATTCTCGGTAACGACGGTGGAATTCACGTGACGAATGACCGGATGGAAAATTGGGATCATCACAACCACATAGCGATCGGCCAGTTCTATCACGTCGGCCTCGACACCCGGGATAATTACCACGTGTTTGGAGGACTGCAGGACAACGGTTCCTGGGGTGGTCCTGCCCACGTTACCAATGGGTCGGGTCCGATCAATTCCGACTGGTATCGCGTGGGCGGTGGTGACGGATTCGTGACATTGGCCGATCCCAATGATCCTGACCAAATCTATTTCGAGAGTCAAAATGGTGGGA
>JABACA010000066.1 GCA_014237975.1 Mariniblastus sp.
GAAATGAAAATCGCAATCGTGGCCGGTACCACCAATCGCGGTTTCAAGTATCTCAATCGCACGTATCGCTCATAGTATTCATTTGCCGTTGCAAACACCGGGTTGCCTGGCGATTGTTCTACGGCCTCGACCACATGGTATGGAAGCCACTGCTTTCCGATTTGTGCAAATAGATCACCATCTTTTGCCTGAAAGATCTGGTGGTCCCCCTGCTGTTTCAGCAGGGTCGCCGAGTTGCCTGCAGCCAGCTGGGTCTGGATTTGTTCGTTGCTTTGAATTTCTTCAACCAGCAAAACCGTGGCGGAACAAAGCGCCGAATCGACGGGCACCACAATATAGGAATTGATGATGCCCCAAACCCAAATAAAGAAAACAATGGTTAACAGTGGGGGTAGTACAAAACCCAGGCCTCGTAAGGTTGCTGTCCGAAAGGGTGTAAACGAATGTCGTAACCAACCACTAGAGCCAACATCGGATGCAGGATGATTATTTTTTGATCGTGATTTCATGAACTGCGCTAATGACAATCTGAATAGTCTTTTGAAGCCCGGCAAATAACGACTGGCCGTAATCCGTTAGCTTAACCCCGCGCCGCGAGCAGCAACAGCCATGTAAACGCGGTTCGCACCCGCTGCCAGTAAAGTTTGGGTTGCTTGCGCCGCGGTTGCTCCCGAGGTCATCACGTCGTCCACCACCAAAACCGTTTTTCCCTTTACGATACCTCGGCCGATTCGCAAGGCTCCGTCGACGTTCGCAAACCGCTGGGCAGTCGTCAATTTCCCCTGTTTTGAAGTTCGGCGGGTGTACCGTAGCAAGCGATTGTTTTTCTTGAATCCGGTTTTTTGTCGAATTCCATCGCAAATAATATCTGCCGCATGAAAGCCGGTTTTGAATCGACGCCACCAGTGCGTTGGAACTGGCACGACCGTGTCAACATCGTTAAGATTGTTGTTGAGAAGCGCCTCTCCCAACAAACGGCCAAACTGGAAGGCGAGAATCTCGTTCCCTTCACGTTTCATCCTTAAAACCTGCTGCTTCAAAATTCCTCGATAATTACCGACGGCAACCCCCCGCACAAAACAAAGTCCAGGCCGACGGCACAATGCGCAATCATCTGCTCCAACTTCCAACTTGCCTTGCACACCACATTTCGGACAACTCGGCGACTGCGGATCCGAAAACTGTTCGAGACAGAATTGACAAAAATCAGCCAATCGGCCTGCCCGGAAATCATCGGAATCGGGAAGAAGCCTGTCGCAGCTGCAACAGCGATCTGGGAACACAAGGGAAACAAATCGATGTTCTAGTAATTTGCGAACCATGGATCCAACACTGTCAGTGTTTGTTCAGTTGATTGTGCCCCGATCGGTGGTCGAGCCAGTGTTTCTGCTCAAGCCAATACCTACCCATGATAAGTAGAATCGTCTGTTCCGTTTCAAATTTTCCTTCGAGGTGTGAGATTAAACACATGAACAAAAAACATTTACCTTTAGCAACCGATGAACGGCGGTTGGCAGTGCACGGCCCGTGAAAAACTACCTGGCAAAACCGAACTCGATTGGCGGACAGCCCGCTTTCCCATTTGGCTATTTATGGCCGGTTTCAGGGCGGCTGGTCCAATCGTGAACTCGATCTGCGTCGGAAGGATGTTGAAATACATGAATCATCCGTCAGCTGACGGTTTTGTTTTATTACTGCGAATCGTCTTGTTTTCCAACTACTTACAGCGGGTGAAAAACCGTACCGATGCAGGATGCCATCGAGGATGCCGGGGCCGCCATGAAGTTCATAAAGACCTTGCCGTCGGCAGACAAAAAACAAATCGTCCTGTTGGGATTCTTGCGGGGCGGTCACATCGCATTTTATTCAGCGGCAGGTAACTCCGACGTCAAAGCGGTCGTCATCATGGTCGTGCACCTGTCCGGTGATCCAAGCCGCCTCGTCACTGACGAGCCACGCGACCCGTTTCGCGGTGTCCTCTGGCTATCCCCTCCCACACATCCCCCTCCGTGTCCTCCGCTTTCAACCACTTCTCTGCGTATTGCGAGAGATGAGACACGCGATTGCGAACGCGATCGAAAACCCAATGGGAATAAAGGCAAGGGCGATATGGTAGTCATGGAGATCCGGCATCCTCGTGTTGATTATTTCGAAATCCAGGATGTAACCAATCGAAACCAGGGCCAGCGTACCACCAAGATTAAGCAAACACATCATAATTCCGAGGGCTATGGGCAGCCTGTCCGCGGGGATCCGGTCCCTCACGAGAGTAATCGCAATCGTCGCAGAGGACATCACAAAACCCATGCCAAAGAGAAGGGAATAGACTGCAGGCACGAAGCTATCCTGGATGTACAAAATCCCCAGGCTCATGAACAAACCAAGGCCACTGGCTCCGATCAAGAATTGGACCTTTCTTAATGGAAACATTCCGATGATCCAACCGAGTATCGGCCCGCCCACGATGTACCCCATGTAGACAACCGTCGAAGAGAAAGAGCTGTAGAAAGAATGCTTGCCCAACTCCAGCGATATAAAGGGAAGGAGCCAAACATTGACGAAACTCGCCATCGGGAGGAACAAGAAGAACCCAAAGAACGAAAAAGCCCAGACGTTCCGATCTGTGATCGTTTGTTTCAATCGCGAATAATTTCCCGCATGAGTACTGGCGCGAACTTCTGCGAGGGGCTGGCGCTTGCCCCGCCACATCAGAACCGCCGCTCCTATGACAATGGTAATTTCAATGATCGTGGTGGAAAAAACGATTGTCCGCCAGTCATAGATGTTCGACGCGTAGGCGAGCGGGGCCTCGCCGATCATCGCTCCAAGCGCTCCGGTGGCAATCACCACACCGCTAAACAGTGCATAGTTTTTCTCCTTTACAGCCCTTCTTCCAGCACTGAGAGCAATCACCAGTGAGAACCCACCGCCGGCACCAATGAGCAGTTGGGAGCCGTAGAGTTGCTCGACCACGGACGCATTTGCCATAAACAACGCCCCTCCAAGACCGGCAATCGCCGCGAAAAAAAGAACTGGAGCGCCGCCAAAGCGCGCGACAAGGACGCCAGCCACGGGTTGAGTGATGAGGTAGGCGTAAAAAAAACACGCTGCGACATTACTTATTTCAAAAGTTTCCAGACCGAATTCATCGGCCCACTTCCCTTGCATCGTTCCGGGAAGTACCCGAAAGAAGTATTGATGCACGTAAAGCGCCGACGACAAGAAGAGCAAGATCGTAGCCTGGATCGCTTCTGCGCGAGCGGCGTGGCGGGCCGCATCGCTGCTGGTTGCTTCTTCTTCATTCTGTGTGCTTTGAGAATCCATCAGGTCCCTGTAGTGCGGTAATTTGCGGAGTTGAAGACAATTGCGCTGCCCGAGGAAGTTGCCGTCGCAGCGAATGGGGGCAGTATGCGGCAGTGGTCCATTCTGTAAGCGCGCAGAAAAACGCCGACCGAGGGCATTTGGGAAACCTGGAGGCGGATAGGAATTCCAAGGACCATTTTACACTCTGGGCCATGTTCGGTATAGCCAAAAGAGGGCCGTCGGCGAGATCGGTTCCTGCTGGAAAACGTCGTTGACTTTTTGCAGGACAAGGCTCGGTTTTCCCACAAGAAAAATGGCGGCCACAACCAGTGAGCGTACGGTTGGCCCGATCCAGAAAACGGATTGCGGTGGTCGGTCAACGGGCGGCAATACGTTGCCTGTAGACCGGCAAGTTTGCCAAAGGATTAACGGTCCTGCTCAGGAGGAAAGTGGTCCAGCCGTATTACCCGTGGCCGGTTCGCCGATTGGATGAACTCGTCCACTTGCAAAAAACAGCATGCCGAGCACACCCGTACCAACCACCACGCACAAGGCTGTGAATGCCATGGTGAATCCACCCTCTCCCTCGGCCAGCCAACCGGTAATCGAAGGGCAGACGATGCCCGCGATGGAGAAAAAGGTAACGATGAATCCTGTTGCCACACCCGTTCGACGTGGGAACAGGTCGGCACAGATTGAGTAGTACGGACTGTTGGGCGCCATCGAAAATCCAATGGCAAGCGCCACGAATACCACGGCCCAAACGGCCGAATCAACAAACATCACGGGTACAAAGAAAATCAAGGCCAGCAACTGGCAGATCCAGATCAGGTGGACTCGCGCGGCTCGCGTGCGCCCGGTGCGTCGCATGATCAGGTCCGAGAGCCAGCCCGCTATCGGCATCAGGATGATGGCCATGGCCCAGGGTAACGTACTGAAATAGCCGACCGATTTAAGTTCCATGTTAAAAGTCTGTTCCAGGTATCCCGGCAACCAGGTTAGTCCAAAAAACAGAACCCAGCCAAACGCAAAGAAAGACCAGGCGGTGGCCAACAGCGTCGGGTTGAGAAAGACATCCCGCAACGGGGGTTTGGCTGGCGCGGTTGGCCTGTCTGGCACTTTGGCAGTTTCGCTGGGTGGTTGCCGGTACATGATCAGGAACAGGATACCCAACAGGCCACCCAGGCAACCGAGGCAGAGGAAGCTGTTTCGCCAGCCGATGGCCAGTATGGCTGGCGCCAAAATCAGCCCGCCCAACAGCAGTGCCAGCGGGACACCGAGCAGGCAGACCGACAAAGTCCGGCCGAGTTCATTGGGGCGCATCCAGTCGACCAGGGCCCGGTTCATGGCTGGGAAATTCACGCCCTCGCCAATTCCCATCAGGACGCGCAACGCAATAAACATCCAGAACGCAGGAACCAAACCTTGGAGAATCATGGTCAAGGACCAAAAGAACAAGGCGATACTCCAGACACGTTTCACACCAAAGCGGTCGACCAGAAAGCCCGACAGTTGGTTAACACTCAGCGTACCGATGGCAAAGGCCGACATCAAAAATCCGAAAGCACCATCCTGGATACTGAATTCGGATTCAATCGGCTGAATGGCAAAGGAGATCACCGCCCGGTCCAGGTAGTTGACGATTACCAGCAGGAAGCAGAAACCAGCGATGATAAATCGAAAGCGACTGATTTGGTGGGCCGGCAGTTCGAGTGGCGATGTCTGGTTCATGGGGTCCTGTGGCAGCTGGTAAAAATCGTCCCGGCTGGTTGTCGGATCGGCCTTGCCGGTGCGATCAACTCATCCGATCGTGAAAAAATACAAAAAAAACAGGGCATGCACAACTAATGGTTGCTCAGAAAAGTTTGTTTTATGCCAGCGTTTTCCGGACCGGGCGCCCCGAATTGCTGTCGGGAAAAACAACCGGATTTCATACAATCAACGTATTATCTGCAGATCACCCCGTCGGCCAGCCTGTCGAGCGAATCAACGAATAACCCATGAGCATTTTCGATCGCTATCTACTGGTGTTGTTTTTGAAGATCTTCATGATCTGTTTTGTCAGTTTTACGGGGCTCTACTTTGTCATTCATATATTCACCAACCTGGATGAACTGTCCTCCATTACCGCCACGTCCGGACAGGGAATGGGTCAACTGCTGATTGGTTTTTACGGCCCGGCCATGTTGGAATTGTTTGATAAAATGGCCGGGGTATTGGTGCTTATTTCAGCCATTTTTGCCGTGACTTGGATTCAACGAAAACGAGAGCTTCTGGCGATCGAGGCGGCTGGAATCACCAAAGCCCGGGTGGTGCGGCCCATCATTATTGCGGCGGTCGTGATACTTGTGATTTCCATTGCCAACCGTGAATTTGCCATTCCCCATTTCAAACATCAATTGGGAAGATCGATCCAGGATTGGACCGCGCAGGGCTCGGTTTCTTTTTCGTCGTACCGCGACTCAGCTTCGGGAATGATGATTCGAGCAAACCGTTTAAACCTTGCCGACCAGACATTAGAGGAACCAAAATTCGAACTGCCTTTGCGACTTACCAAATATTACAAGCAGGTACAGGGCGACCAGGCTCAGTATCTCAAGACGAGCAACCTGCATCCTGCCGGAATGCTGATTGAAGGAGTGCGCGAACCGCCCAATCCGAGTCAAATATCGAGTGTTGCCTGCGACGGGGAAACGGTCATTTTTTCTCATCAAGACTATCCCTGGCTGGAACCCGACCAGGTTTTTATTGCCTGCAACCTGGATCTTGAAGAGATTGTCTTTGGTCGTCAGATGGCGAAGTACGCATCGATCTACGAGATGATCGTCTCACTCAGCAAACCGAGTCGTCGATTCGGTTTTGGTGATCAGGTTGCCATTCACGGACGAATCCTGCAACCAGTACTCGACTTAACCTTGTTGTTACTGGGATTGCCTTTGGTTATTTCCAAGCCAAATCAGAATATATTTTTTGCAGCGGCATTGTGCATGGTGATCGTTGTAACCGTGCAGGTGACGACGATGGCATCCCATGCCATGGGTGCCTACAGCATGATTCAACCCGCAGTATTCGCGGCTTGGATACCTGTGCTTGTATTTGTTCCATTTGTGCCGATAACACTCGGAAAACTGAAATGACAAAGACAGTCATTGACCCGTGTTCTTTGGCGAAGTGCAGATACCCGCAAGGTTGTGGTTCCGTCTGATCAGGCCAGCCCGCCTTCAAACCTGCAGCCATTTGGATGCTTGGTTCAGCAACTGCCGGTTGTTGGCCGCTACGAATTGAGGGTCATCCAGTTGCAGCGGTTTCCCGTCAATATGCTCAATGACTCCCCCTGCCTCCGTTAAAATAAGGGTGCCGGCTGCCATATCCCAGATATTAAGGGAAGTCGCCCAATAGCCGTCCAGTCGACCGCATGCGACATAAGCCAGGTTGAGTGCAGCCGAACCAAGGCGACGAATGCTGCTTTGGGTATTACAGAGGATGTTTGTAAAACGCTTTAGTTCAATGCTGTCTTGTTGGACGTTGGTGGAAAAACTGCAAACCAATAACGACTGATCGATATGCCTGCACTGGCTTACCGTAATAGGCGTTTCATTCAAAGTCGCGCCGCCGCCGAGCGAAGCGGCGTACATTTCGTCCAGCAGGGGATCGTAAACAATCCCCACAACAATTTTTCCGCGCTGCAACAAGGCGATAGAGACACTAAATGACCGCAGCTGATGGATGTAATTGGTCGTACCATCTAGGGGGTCGACGACCCAGCAGAATTCAGAGTCAACAAGTGGATTTGGTTTGTCTTCAGCTGATTGATTTTCTTCCCCCAGGAAGCCATGTGTTGGGAACGAAGTACGAATCATTGACTCAATGGTTTCCTGGGAAGCGATATCAGCTTGGGTTACAAAATCACCGGGGCCCTTTTCGGTGACCGGAGCTTTCCCCATCCAGTCTTTCAATACTTCACCAGCGGCTCGTGCAGCGGTTTCGCCGACAACTAGAAAATCGGAATAATCGGAACTTTTGCTAATGGGTTTGTCTGTTTCGTTTTGGTTTAAATTATCCATGAGCAACAATATTCCTAGCACTTTTTGTCCGAGGGAAATGGAGAGTGTTGGTAGCATGATCTTTCATTTTACCGAAAAAGGTGGACATTTCCTCCCGGCTTGTTAAGATCGAGTTGTGAAGAAAGGTGGACACATTTCTTCTTCACAGTGGCCTCTTCTCTGTTCCGGCCCCGCCGTGTTGCACAGCAATCGGTGGGGTTTTTTTTATTCTTTTCCATTCAGATTCGGGCACAGGTGAAATCGTGGTGTTGCCAGTTCGATCAATTGCCTGTCGACCGTGCTGAACCCGCCAAGCTATCTCGATTAGTTCCTCCGTTTTCCGGGTGCCGCGCGATTGCGAATTTTGGATGTGGTTAGTGTTTGCCGGGCATGGATGTCGAACGTAACTTGAACGGCCGCAGGAAAGTTAAGGGCATTCGGTTTGTTGTAGCATACGGCGAAATGCCTTCTAATGGCAGCTGGTTTACGACTCCGGTGATTTCCAGTGAATAATGAAAGAGTGCCGAATGCCCGATCCGCAAAAACATGCTGATTCCAGAGGGTGGATTGAGTCGATTGCTCAATGGATTCCAGGTTTTCATGGTTATCTAGAGCGGGAGTACCGCCGTGATAGTGATCAACTTGCCCGCCAGTGGATGGCCGACCGGTTAAGTCGATCCAAAAAAAGCATCGATGCCTATGTGAATCGTCTCGTTGAATCGGGGCGCTTGCAAGAACTGACACCTTGTCGATCATTTGCAACGAGACTTGACACAATGATTGGCAAATTCCAGTCTGCCCCCGCGGGATACAGTGGATTTTTTGATTTCGTAAAGATTGGGGAGTCGGAATTGGAAAAAGTCTACAATGTTGATGTGAGTCTTTTTGGCTTGGTAGATGGACTGGTCAAGTCGATTGACGCGGTCGTCGAATCGGATGAGTCACCGACCGTGGCACTAAAACCACTCGATTCACAGTTGTCTGAGATCGATCAGGTTTTTGCCAACCGCAAGGACATACTGCTGGGACTTTCAGATCATTGACCCAGAAAAAATCTACTAATAAAAATCCATATCGTGTCGTCCCTGAATTACACGGAATCACCGACCATGAAACTTGAAGTAATTGATTTTTTCGATCCGACCAACCGCTCACTGGTGCACCGTATCCCGTCGGACGGAACAGCTGACATCAAATTGGGTGCTCAACTCATTGTGCAACAGCAGCAAGAAGCCGTTTTTTACCGAGATGGTAAAGCGATGGATGTATTTGCGGCGGGACGCTACACCTTGACGACGTTGAACTTGCCATTGATCACTCGGATTCTGACGATTCCCTGGGAAAAATCACCGTTTCAGGCATGTGTCTATTTCGTGGGCAAACAGGACTTCATCGACCAGAAATGGGGAACGCGTCAACCGATCGTTGTTCGCGATAAAGACTTCGGGGTTGTCCGTTTAAGGAGTTTTGGCAAGTTCTCGTTTCGCGTTAGTGATTCAACCCTTTTGCTTGATCGACTGGTGGGAACGCAAAGTCGTTTTACCAGTGAGCAGGTGACGTCTTATATGAAAGATGTAATTGTCTCGCGCCTGAAAGACCTGATCGCAACATCGGAGATGGGAATCCTGGATTTGCAGTCGATGTACGATGAGATTGCAACGGGCACGCAAGCCAAGGTTGCTGAAGAATTTGCCAAGTATGGTTTGGAGTTGGTCGACTTCTTCATTAACTCGATTAACCTGCCTGAAAAAGTACAGGAAGCGATCGATGCAAGATCCAGCATGGGGGCGATTGGTGATTTGAGAGCGTTTACCATGTATCAGGCAGCGCGCAGCATGGAAAAAATGGCCGAAGCGGGAGAGGCTGGTGGAGGGAGCGGCGTTATGGGTATGGGCCTGGGTGCTGGCTTTGGCATGATGTTGCCGGGAATGATCCAGCAGGCTATGAGCAACCCCGGCGGGACTGCGCCGGACAGCTCCGGGACGCCAGTACCGAATTCCGGGATTGCCGAGGCCGCCTCGGCGGGGGCTGCCAGTGTTGAAGGAATCAGTTTTGACGCGCTGAAGAGATTGAATATAGACCCGCAAAAAATTGTTGAACAAGTCGCATCCGCCTCGAATTGGACGGTAGAAAAATCGAAAGATCATTGGCTGCTGACCATTCCCGTTGGTACGTTGAGACGTCAAAAAGTTGAGGTTCAGTTTGGTCACAAGGATGTGGAAGGACAGGAGCTGGTTCGATACATATCCACTTGTGGGCAGGCAGACCCTGAAAACGCACTTGCCCTGTTAAAGTACAACGCCCAGATGGTGCATGGCGCGTTTGCAACACGAAAAACGGATTCCGGTGAAATGGTCGTTGTCCAGGCCAACCAACTGGTCGATACGATGGACCTGATGGAAGTAACGCGGATCATCACGGCGGTTGCCTGGCAGGCTGATAAAGTCGAGGAAAAGCTGCAGGGTGGGGATGAGTACTAGGCCCAAGTTGGAACGTTGGCATCTGCTGTTTGAAGGTAACGTGCAGGGAGTCGGATTTCGATACACGTGTCGCACGATTGCCAGGTCACTGGGTATTGGTGGCTGGGTGCGGAATCTGATGGATGGTCGTGTGGAGGCTTCGATCAACGGCGAGCCGAGCGCCTTGCAGCTGTTCGTCGAGCAGATCGCCCAAGCCCAGTCGGGGCGTATCGAAAAGGTAAGGAAATCGATCGAATCGTCCGATCCAAACGGGGTGCCCGAAGAGTTCGCCATTCTCGATACGGTTTAATGGGCATCCGGGTGCAAGGTTGCACGTTTTTGTTGCGCCCCGATCGAGGTTTATGGGGGAATTGTTATGAATTCTCGGCCCTGTAGACGTTTCAGGGGCAGCGGTCGGACCCCTTGCTGTTTTGTGACTGGGCGCTGCAGAAATGGCTGGAAAACAACCCGGAATCCGTAATTGACGTCCGGAAAAGATCTCTCCAAGTCCCGTGTTAGGCCCTTTGTAGAAATCGAACCTAGATACCATAATAAACGTAGTACAAGGAATGTATCACCGAACCCCACACACCTGCTTGCTCAAAAATGATCAGCACGATTGATGTCTTTCTCGCCCAGTCTACGAAACTAACGAGCTGGCTTTCTCCCATCTGGATCCTGTCGATCGGGGTTGGGCTAGGCTTCATTTTGGTTTTGTTGGGCCTGCTCAAGATTTTTCTACTTTCCAAGGTGCCTTTTCTGAACACCATTGCTGACCGTACTGGTTTGCGTTGGGTTTTCGGTATTCTACTTAGTTTGGTTTACTCGGCTCTTGCCCTGGTCGCATTTTACATCCTTTTCGGTGCCGGCAATGTGTTGGCGAGTTCTGCTAATGACGTAACCAGTCAGGCCTACGATAAATTGGTCGAGAGCTTTACGTTGTTTCTGATCTTGGTAATTCCTTTTTGTGTCTTTCTCGGCTTTGGTGCCTGGTATTTGATATCAAAAAAACGGGCCCCGGAAACACTGATGCTGTTTCGTGAGGGTTTTCTGTACTGGTTGAATATTGTTTGTGTCGTGGCAGTTGTTTTTGCGTGCCTGGGATACGGGTTGGACCGGCAGCGAATTGTAACAACTCGTATTGTTGAGGATCCGGGTGGCATACTGCGGTCGTTTGGCAGATTGCCATACAGTGAAACGAAAAGTCTTGAGTTCCAGGTAGAGCCGACGCCAACTGGTAGTACCGGGAAAGTCATTGAAGTGTCGTTTTGGGGTCAGGAAGTTAAATGGATTGAATTAAAATCGAATCAGCGAGTTGACGTTGCGACCGTGGAACTGAAGGCTTCCACGCCTCACTCGCGGGTCTTCAATGTTTTAGCAACAACGGTCGACGAACCCCTGGTGTTTGTTCCGGATATTTCTGAGGGAGGACCGATTCCTACAGAGAAAGTCGACCAGTTTTACATTGCCAACATGGGGTCTTCTACGGCCGACATGGAAATAACGTATCGCGTCGGACCCGTGTACCCGCAGGTCGTTGTCATTCTCTGGGTCGCCTTTTTCGTTGTGCTGATTTACCACACCTATTTGATTAGCGCGACGGTTTTTCCGAAGATCTTTGCGATTGCGTATTCGACGTTCAAGACAGAAATCAGTCAGCCGCTGTTTTTGGTCGTGTTGATCATCGCTGGTGTCTTTATTGTCGGCTCGGTTTACGTTCCCTACAACACATTCGGCGAAGATATCAAGATGTACAAGGATTCGGGAATCACCCTGATTCGGGTGCTCGCGATCTTTGTGGCAATTTGGGCCGCCAGTAAATCGGTGGCCGAGGAAATCGAGGGGCGGACAGCACTTACCGTGTTGTCAAAACCAGTGGGTCGTCGACAGTTTATTCTGGGAAAATTATTCGGTATTAGCCTGTCAGTTGCTTTGCTGTTCGTTGTGATTGGCATCTGGTTTGTCATCTGGACGAGCTATAAACCGGTGTATGATGCGGTTGAATCTTCCAAGGGATCGGTTGAATGGACTGAGTGCTTTAATGAAGCACTCAGTGTGATTCCCGCCCTGTTTTTGGGCTTGCTGGAAGTCGTTATTTTTGTCTCGATCAGTGTGGCAATTTCGACCCGGATGGGTATTCTTGCCAACTTCCTGATCTGTTTCTCAATTTATGTTCTGGGCCATTTGACGCCGCTCATCGTGCAGTCGGCTGAAGCAGCCCAGGCGTTTGAAACCGTGGGCTTTTTTGGCCAGCTGATCGCCATTGTGTTTCCGGTGTTGAACCATTTTGACGTCCAGGCGGCCATCAATACGAATCGCGGTGTCCCGATGGTCTACATCGGTTGGTCAATCATTTATTGCGCTCTGTACGGCTCCATTACGATGCTTTTGGCTCTGGTGCTGTTCGAGGATCGCGACCTGGCTTGAGTTGGAAGTGTCGCGTTTTGTCAGGAGCAGAGCGTCGACAACTGGCCGGAAAACCAGGAGCTCTGGGGTTGTCGTGCTGGGCTGATAACCCGCGGATGCCTGGACCATCTGAGAACAGGGATCGCCGTTCGGATGCAACGTCCCTGTTTTGGATCGAGTTTTAGGCCGCGTGCGGTTTGGCACTTTGCAGGTTTGCCGGAACGGCCGTAGTTGTTGGCCCGGAAAAATCAGGTGTCGTCAGTGGGCCGAGGGAACTACCTGGTAGCCATTGGTGTTGCTCAATTTGTTCCAGGATCTTGCCGGCAACCTCTACCGCAACCGCGCCATTGAATCCCGTGTTTCTCAATTGTCCACCCGAACAGATCGCTTCGACCCAGTTTTGTTGTTCTGCCAATATCGCATTGTCGGGCTCTACGCTCTCTTGCCGTTTTGGCAGGATCTCCGAGAATAATTCTTCTCGTACGAAGGCTTGTTGGTCGTGGTTGGCTTCGAGGAAATTGAATTGGCGTTGGCTGACCCAGCTTGGCACGTCAACGGATTGGACGGTACCTGTGACGAGATCGACTCCAGCGAATCCTGAGGTTCCGTAAATCTGCAATTCACGGGCAGGAGCGAAACTGGCCCGAGAGGCAGTCAAATTGGCGATGCCACCGCAGCTATATTGAAGTCGCGCCTGAGCCATATCTTCATTGCCACCGAAAACTGAGAATCCAGCCGCCCTGCAGTCAACCAGTTCACCGGCAAACATCGTGTTGACGAGATCAATATCGTGGATCATCAGGTCGTAGACCACGCCAATATCGATCGAGCGATACGTATAGCCACTCATCCGATTTGCCTGGATGAATTTTGGAATGCCTACTTTTTTTGCCGCCAAACGAATCGCCGGATTGAATTGTTCAACATGCCCTACCGACAGGACACAGTTGTTCTGTTCGGCTGTTTGAGCCAATTCAAACGCGTCACTTGCATTATCGGTGATCGGTTTTTCAATCAGTGTGTGGATGGAATTCTGGAGCAACTCCATGGCAATCGAATGATGGTGCTTGGTGGGAGTTGCCAAAACGGCTGCATCGATTTTATCAATCAGCTTGCGGAAATCGCTGACTACTTGGACGTCTTGTTGTTCCAGTATCTGCTTTTGTGCCAGGGGACTGGGATCGGCCACCGCAATCAACTCAACGCCCGGTACCTGGGGTAGCAGTCGGGCATGGATTTTTCCCAGGTGCCCTGCGCCGATGACGGCGACTCTTAGTGTATTCACGCGGCATTTCTCCTTTTTTCTCGCCCCCGACCATGTCGCCCTTTTTGGCTGATTGCCAGGAAATCGAGGCAATCTTTCACGTCCGGCAACAGCAGGTTCTTGTTCTCAAGGATCTGGTATGTGTTGTCGAGTCCGACACGCGCTCGGTAGAGCAACTTGTAGGTTTCATTAAGTGCTTCGACTACACCTATCGAAAAATTATTTCGTTTCAAGGCAACAATATTGACGCATCGTGGACGGGCAGGATTTCCATCGGCCAACATGAATGGAGTGATGTCTTGAAGGACGCGGCTGGAGCCGCCAACAAACGTATAGCCACCGATGGATGCATAATGGGTGACGGCAACGCAACCGGAAATCGTTGCGCAACGTTGCACGTGCACGTGACCACCAAGCATGGAGCCCTGGCCCAATATTACCCTGTCCGCGACATTGCAATCATGAGCTACGTGGGAACATGCCATCAGGTAGCAATCACTACCCAAACGCGTATACCCATCTTCTTTTTCGGAAGCCCGATTGATTGTGACATTTTCTCGAATGACATTCCGGTCTCCAACGACGACCTTGGTGGCCGTACCCCGGTAACTGACGTCCTGCGGTTCTCCCCCGATGACTGTGCCAGGAGAAATCCGGTTGTCTTCGCCAATTTCGACGTGACCCAATACGGAAACAGTATTGATCAGTATCGTGCCTCGGCCAATTTTCGCATTGGGTCCAACCACACAGAACGGTCCGATTTGTACGTCCTGACCAATTTCAGCACGGGGATCGACGTCTGCCAGGTTGGAGATTTTCGGTGGCTGCGGTTCCGGCTGGCAATCCTGTTCGTTTTCAATTGGTAAAATGCTCACGGATTTACTCGTATTCAAGCTGATTTGTTGAACAAGCGATTTTCAAAATCGCGATAGGAATGAGTTTTTGTTTCGATTTGTTTTGTCAACGCATTTGCCATCATGGCGTTTAGTTGGTGTCCACTTTTGAATGCTGTTAATTTTCCATGAATATCGACGCCGGTAAGGGCCAGGTCACCGACGACGTCCAACATCTTGTGACGTGCGCACTCGTTACTGTAACGCAGGCAGTTTTGAATCGGTCCGTCTTCGCCGAACACGAGGATTTCGTCATATCCAACGTGCTTTCCCAAGCCTTGTTCGTGCAATAATTTAGCTTCGGATTCGAGTACAAAGGTCCTGGCCGAGGCCAATTCGTCAAGAAAATTCGACGGATTAATCATTAGTGAAAAATGTTGTGCCCCGATGGAAGGCTGCCAATATTCCAATTCATACGTTAGGTCCAAACCACTTGATTCAGCCGGCTCGCACTGGATCCAGCAAGAATCGTCACCAACACGAATAACGGAATCAATCGTCAGGTATGGTTTAATGGCCTGTTGTTCAAGTCGCTCAGCGGCAAGCAGTGCTTCAACGAAATAGGCACTCGAACCGTCGCATCCTGGCATTTCAGGTTGGTTGACCCAGACCTCGCAGTTGTCAATTTGGAGTCCTTGCAGGGCTGCCAGAATATGTTCGACCATTTCAACCGAATGCCCGCCCTCGACCAGCGTTGTTCGCCTGGGGCCTTTAACACGGTTGACCACGGAAGCCCGGATGCGAGGTTGGCTGGGCAGATCGCGGCGAACGAATGTCACCCCTTGGTTTTCAGTTGTAGGGCGAAACTCAACATCCACTTCGGTACCGCTCCAATACCCCTTTCCCGAGACTCGGGCAGTTCGTTTGATCGTTGATTGCGGGCGAGCCATGGGATCCAAGATACGGCTTTCAGTAAATCACGACAAATTGGCAATTGGGACGAAAATGTGTTTTATTTGTTCAGTGTGCCATTGGGAGTAGCGGCATTACGCACTTGTGTAATTCTCTCAATAATGTTTTCCGTGATGTCTTTGCCGGCGCGGCTGAAAACGACGCCACTGTTGACCCGTTGCATAATGCTGGTCGGGTCGTTGGGTTTCATGGGTTCACTGTCGTAACGTATTACCAACTGAATTCCACGTTCCTGGCAATACTGTGAAATGTACTGTTGAATTTCACTGTACGTGTCGAAATGAAGACGGGCTTCAGCCGTCAGCAAGTCGCGCATTTTGGTTCGTTGCACGACTTCCATTTCAGCCGATTCCTTGGCCAACGTGGCTTCCCTTTGACGGTAGTCTTGGGTGTTTTTGTCGTATTGGTTCAGGGATTCAGCTTTTGCCATGAAGTCCTGTTGAAGTTTCTGAGTGGTCGCTTTGAACTGATCTGCCTGAGATTTAAGCTGATCAAGCTGTTGGCTGAATTGCGGGTGGTTTTTAAACACCTTGCTAATGTCCACCAATGCAATATTGGTTTGGGCATCGGCTGTTGAAATCAGGCCTAAAGCCAAAATGACTTGGGATGAAACGAGAGCGAGTGTCGATCGTTTGAAGTTCACTTACAGCACTCCTTGCTGACATGCGAATTGTTGTTTTGTTTAGGTCTACCAGTCCGTTGGTAGCAAGACCAGAGTTCTTTATCTGGCAGAGGATGATTGTGTCATTCTAGGTATTTTCTGTAAAGATCGAATTTGCCAGCAATCATAAACGTGAAGCGATAGCATGCCATCAAATGGAAGAGGGAAAGGTTTCTTTTAATTCGTCTGCCAATTCGCCGTAGCGAACATAAAAGCCGCGCGAGATCCAACCTAGATATACATTCAAACCAATCGCGGACAATAACATGAACCAGAGAAATCCATGGGTTCGATCAAACCCACCTGTTTTTTCATCAGACGGGAGTTGGTTAGCCGCCAATAGCGATGGGTCCAGGGCAGTGGGTTGTGGTTGATGGGCGGGCTTCATCAAGGGTTGCGGTACGGTTTCCGTTGCCATGCCGCGATCGGTAATCGACTCAACAGAATATTCGACAGCCGCATTCGAATATTGATTTGGGAACTGGTTGGTGGGGTAACGGATGGGAGCTCGATTTTCGTCTGAATTCTGGGCATACCAAGCCTGCCGGTCCTGGTTCAGTTCCAATCGTAACTGGGCCAGTCGGTTTGCTTCCGCTTGATTTTGCAGAACCAGTTTTTCCAGGTGCGCTTGGGTAACTACCTGGATATTCTGGGAGCCAGGGCCCGTTTGACTCGCAGTGGAAAACCTGCTGTCAGTGACCGACTCACCTACTGTTGCGCCATCGGCCGACCATTTCTCAATAAAAGCGGATGTCTTGCTGGAGGACTCCATCCTGTCTTCAATTTGATTTGAACCTGGCAAATGATTGGCCGCATTCGAGTTCGAGTTAGCCAGGTTTTCCAATGATTTCGCATTGCTCATTCGCGACGCCAAGTCGACCGGGGGCGTGCCTAATAATGAATTCGGTGGAGCAGGCAGCTGGAGGTTGGCAGGCGGCGCAGGCAGTTGGAGGTTGGCTGGCGGCGCAGGCAGGTAAATCAATGCTTGTTCGGCGCTCATCGGTACCGTCGCATACTCGCTCTCGTAAACCAGGACGACGGCCGTGAATTGGCCTCGTTCCTCTGGCTGAAGTCGATAAACCAGCCCTTGACGGTGGATGGTCGCCAGTTGTTGGTCATTGACCAAAAAGTAAATTTTGCCTGAGCGAATTCCATCGTGGTGGCTTAATTCCACCGGTGGTGGATCCTGTCCCAGGTTTGGATTGCGAAGAATCACTTGCCATATCCACTTTTCCAAACCGGGTTCAATGTCGGCTTGACGCCATCCCTCGATCTTCAATGAATCGATGATGTTATCGGAAACCGGTAGTGAATATGCAATCGGTTCCGTGGGAAACGTGTTCGTCTGGCCCGTGACCATCCCGGCCATAGTTACCACCAATACTGGTGCCAACAATCCTCTCATGGGACGCGCTCCAAAATAAAGCAGGTTTCTGGATAATGCGGTATCGTATCCGCTTTCTTGGGGTCGGGTAAATAGCGAAATGTTGTTGTTATGATTCCCTCTGCTTATGCTGGGTTCGAACTACCTCTCAATGCTGACTTTTGATAATGTGGTCGTTTCGCTGCCGAGCTTTCCGGTATTACTCAATTTGTTAGCCGTCACGAATCGGATTTCCTGCCAATTTTGGCGGAAGTCGATGGAATTTACAAACCGCTATTGGACCTGAATACTATGAACGGTCTGAACGGTTCAGCATGCCAACGATCAGGATGAATAGGTTTGCGCCGAGTAACCAGACAACGATTGTTATTGCTTTTTCGACTGTTAATTGGACTGACAGTCGTTATTTGTCTGGCTTACACCGTCTACACTGCGGCTGGCCAGTTGTCTAAGACGGATTTCAAACTCAGCCAAATCAGGTTTCTCCCCTTAGTACTTGCAGTTGGCTGTTATGTGGTTGCGATGACCTTGTCGGGACTGTTTTGGTATCGGATCTTATTGGCCACCGGTAACCGGCCCTCGTTCGGCAAGACGATGCTAGCATTTTTTGCCAGTCAATTTGGAAAATACGTTCCGGGCAAGGCGATGGTTGTCATTATTCGAACGGACATGGTTCGGGGACGTGACGTCCATACGGGAACGGCAGCGGCGACGGTGTTTGTTGAAACGCTTACCTGGATTTTTGTTGGTTCCGCAATCGCCAGCCTGTTGTTGGTCATTGAGTTCAAAGACTTTCCAATACTGCAGGTGGCCTCGGTTGGCATGATGTTGTCGGCGGGTGTGTTAACATGGCCACCCGTATTCCGTTGGATTGCTGGTAAGTTTCTCCAGCATGATTCTTCCGAAAATCCCATGTTGGGTTTGACCGTATCGGTGATGCTGTTCGGTTGGTCGGTCATGACCTTGGCATGGATGTTGAACGGTTTAAGTTTGTGGTTGGTGACGGCAAGTTTGCCGGGTGGCGAGGCTGGGTTCAGCTGGTTGGATTATCGACTTTGCCTGGCATGTGTATCTTTGGCAACCGTTGCAGGATTTGTATCGTTGCTGCCAGGAGGGCTTGGCGTCCGCGAAATGGTTATGATCCCGATTTTGGGCATGAGTTTTGGAGCAGTTGGCGCGGTCGTAGCGGCAATTTTGATTCGTTTTGTTTGGTTGGCTTCCGAGTTGATTACCTCTGGTATAATTTACGTGTATATGCAATTAACGTCTCGCAATAAAAACTTGGATCCAACGTGAACCGTATTTCTGTCATCATTCCCGCTTTTAACGAACGGTTTTCTCTACTTCCTCTATTCGACGAGATTTCAGGGGTGGCAGAACGATGCAACCTGGATTTAGAGGTGATCTTTGTCGACGATGGGTCCAGCGATGGTTCCTGGTCGGTGTTGCAGGTTTTGGCCGCCCGTGATTCCAGTATCAAGTGCATTCGGTTTCGTCGGAATTTTGGCAAGGCAGCAGCCCTGTCAGCGGGCGTCGAGGCGGCATCCGGAAATATCGTGTTGACGATGGATGCAGATCTTCAGGACGACCCGGCTGAAATTCCAAGGTTCCTGGAGATGTTGGAATCCGATGGGCTGGATGTTGTGAGCGGTTGGAAGAAAGACCGCCAGGATCCACTGAACAAGCGTTTTCCATCCAAGGTGTTCAATGCGATGGTCAGCTGGCTTTCCGGTGTCCGGCTTCACGATCACAATTGCGGATTGAAGTGTTATCGCCGCGAGGTATTTGACGAAATCGAGTTGTATGGTGAGCGCCATCGATTCATTCCCATTCTGGCAGCATCGCGAGGATTTAAAATTGGCGAGCTGGTGGTCAATCATCGTCCGCGTCAGCATGGGCATTCCAAATACAACTGGCGTCGATTGCCCAAGGGTTTCCTTGATTTGATGACCATCAGTTTCTTGACAGGATTCCAGAATCGACCGCAGCATTTGATCGGCAGTGTTGGCTTGGCCTCGTTCCTTGTCGGCGGCATTGGCCTGGCTTGGATGGCGGTTTACTGGGTGTTGAAATTGTGGTTCCAGGACTGGACGCCCCTGCATGAGCGCCCGATCGTACTTTATTCGTTGGGCGCGTTGTTGCTGGGCGCCCAGTTACTCTGTATGGGGTTTTTGGCCGAACTGATTATTGCCAACTCATCACGGAAAAAGGGCGGCAAGCCGTTTTCAATCAAAGACAAAATTGGATTCGAGCCTTCCGTCGATCAGGCCGCTACAGGATCGGCGGAATCCGATTAAGTTGGGTCCGTTAGGGAGTTGTAGGGTTTGTTTTTTTTCTTGACCGAGCGCGTATCATCTCAGACTTACCAGGAATGTGGGTTCTATGAGTGAAACTCCCAATACCACCTGCCCGGCTGAAATATCCAATTTCTGCGCACAACGCCACTGGTCAATCTACTGGATCCTGATCGTCTGTTCGGTCGCCGCCATGGCGGTGCGGGTGGCCAATGTGGGTGATACGGATACAGGCGAGTTGCCTTTTCAAAGTGCCAACGATCGTAGCCGGTGGTGTACCGTTCGAGCGCTTGGCGATCAGGGTACCTACGTGATTGACGATGTCATATCTTCGGATGGAGACGGGGCTGCTTGGAATACGATTGACAAGGTCGCCCATCTGGGAACCGACGGGAAATTGCATTACTATTCGAGCAAGCCAACCTTGCTGCCAACTTTGTTGGCTGTCGAATATGGCGTCGTCAAAACGTTGACCGGCTGGAATCTGCAGGACGATACGACCAAAGTCGTGCGGGTCATGCTGTTACTGACCAATGTCATCCCCTGGGCTGTGTTTCTTTGGTTTTTTGCAGCCACCATCGATCGGGTTTTGGTTCGTGACTGGTCGCGATACTTCGCACTGGCGGCAGCCGGGTTTGGAACCTACCTTTCGACATTCGCGGTGACCTTGAACAACCATCTTCCGGCCGCCGTTTGTGTGATGGTATCGCTCTATTTTTTGCTGCGGATTGTGCGTGACGACGTTTGTCCTTGGTGGATGTTTGCCATCACGGGACTGGCCTCGGCGTTTGCTGCCGCAAACGAAATGCCGGCCTTGGCATGGGTTGTGGCGGCGGCCTTGATCTGCTTTTTCAAACAGATGAAATGGGCCCTTTTGGGATTTGTACCTGGTGCATTATTGGTCGCGGTTGCGTTTTTTGGAACCAACTATCTTGCCCATGACGATTGGCGGCCGGCCTATGCTCATCGAGGTGAAGGCCCCGTGTTTGCCACGGTCAAAGGCGATTTTTCTGATCAACTGGATGCGGGGAAACTTTCCACTGAATTGCAGGACGTGATCGGGCAGGAATACAACCAGAAATACCTGCAGGTCGAACGTTCCCAATGGCCCAATGGCCACGCTGATCCGATCGACCGCTGGGTTGTGCGAAGCGGAGATTTAGCGATTTGTACCATCATCGTGCAGCCCGAAAATGAGGCGGTCGACTTATGTGCGTGGGATAACTGGTACGACTATCCAGGCAGTTACTGGCTGGCGACCAACGACAAAAAATCACTGGTTGACCAGGGTCAGCCATCGCGGGCGATTTATGCATTTCATTTTTTGTTTGGTCACCACGGAATATTTTCCCTGACCCCGATCTGGTTGTTGGCGCTGGCCGGAATGATGGCGCTGTTTTTTAATCCGCAGATCAATCTACGCTGGCTTGCCGCATTGACCCTGGGGGTTTCCATCGTGGTCATTGGTTTTTATTTGATGCGACCGGAAATGGACCGCAATTATGGTGGCTATTGCTGTGCCTTGAGGTGGCTGTTTTGGCTGGCGCCGATGTGGTTGGTTTGCATGTTGCCCGTCGTGGATTGGCTGGGTCGCAAACGTTGGGGACGATGGGTCTGTTTCCTGTTGTTAGGGTTGAGTATCTTGTCAGCCGGCTATTCGCTCGATAATCCCTGGTCTCTTCCCTGGTTGTATGAAGTGTGGGGCTGGACCGGAATTCCCTATTAAACCAGTTTCTGACCAGAGCACGTTTCGTCGCTTGACAGGATAAATCGGCAGATGGCGGTGTGGTATGACTTATTCCAATATCAACTCACCTTGTCATTGAGTCGGTAAAACGGGTAGATTTGAGCAGGCTTTTTTTGACCTCACATGATTTACCGGGACCGACCCCCATGAGTCTGCAATTTTACAATTCTCTGACGAACCAAATTGAATCTTTCGAGTCAATTGATCCGGGTGTGGTACGCATGTACAGCTGCGGTCCGACTGTCTACGACTTTGCCCACATCGGTAACTTCCGCTCCTTCCTGTTTGGTGATTTGCTGAGGCGCACTCTGGAATTATTTGACTACCAGGTGCACCATGTCATGAACATCACCGACGTTGGACACATGGTCGAAGGGGAGACGGACAAAATGTCCGAAGCGGCCAACCGGATGAAGGAAAACAAGAAATCGGGTCGGGTTCCCGAGGGCGCTATTGAGGATCCCAATGATCCCTACCAGATTGCCGACTACTACACCCAGGCATTTCTGGAAGACGCTCGCAAGCTCCAATATAAGATCGCGTTCGAATACCCGGACAACGTGCCCAAAGCGACCGACCACATCGACGGCATGCAAAGCATGATCGGGCGGCTGATCGATCGCGGTCACGCCTATGTGGCCGAAGACGGTGTCGTCTATTTTAGTGTAGAGAGTTTTTCTCGTTATGGTGAGCTAAGTGGAAACACACTGGAAAAACTTCAGAGTGGAGCCGGTGGTCGGGTGTCGGATGAAAATCAATCACGCAAACGCCATCCGGCTGACTTCATGTTGTGGAAGCCGGACCAGAATCACGTGATGAAATGGGATTCTCCTTGGGGGGTTGGCTACCCGGGCTGGCACATTGAATGTAGTGTGATGGCGAGCAAGTTGCTGGGAAAGGATGTCATTGATGTCCATACCGGTGGAGAAGATCTGATCTTCCCGCACCATGAGTGCGAGATTGCCCAGTCGTGTGGTGCCAGTGGCGCAGACCATTTTGCCCGCTACTGGATTCATGCCCGATTCCTGATGGTTGAGGGTGAAAAAATGTCCAAGTCCCAAGGCAATTTCTTTACCGCCCGGGATGTTTTTTCCGGTGACGCCACCGGTTCCCAGGTTCACCCGGCCGTCTTGCGGTACGAGTTGATCAAGTCACATTACCGATCCAATATGAACTTTACCAAGAAGGGCCTGGAGGATTCGGCTGGAGTGGTCCAGCGAATGCTGGAATTCGAATCCCGTCTAAAACAGGAAACGGGAGGCGAGGTTGCCGAGGTCGATCGGTCCCATCCCGTGTTGCATAAGTTTTCCGGGGCATTG
>JABACA010000067.1 GCA_014237975.1 Mariniblastus sp.
GTGATTGCCGCGATTCGAACGGCAATGGGAGAGCATCTTCCAAGACACTTTATCGATCTTGAGACGGCCCAGTTTCGTCCGCATCGCCGGCTGTTACCGGATGCCTACGCATTGAAACAGGTTCCCATACAGCAATATGCGGCAGCCGTTCTTCCTTTCCTGAAGTCATCGCCGGAGCAACAATGGTGGGATCGTGTCAATTACATGGGCTGGCAGCTAAAGCAACTGTCGGTTGATTACGAGCGGATCTTGTTGATTTGTAGCATCCTGGATTGGCCCTGGATTCGCGCGGCCTACATGAATCGAGAACTTCGTTGTCCGGAACACGACCCGGTGAATGAGCCCGAGCAATACCAGGTGGATCCCGATACGCTCTATTTTCTGCTGGGTGAACTGCCATTCATTACCGAGTTATACGAGCGGGCGCGGGCAGAATTGTCCGATGATGCCCACCTCTCGATTGACGGCATTAAAGAGTTGTTGATCTCGGCTCGCAAAACGTATCAAGCGGATTACGGGAATCGGTCTCGCAAAATTACTCCTCGTTTGCTTGCCGTAATCACCAAGTACATTCGGAATCTTGCCTTAATGGATCACAGTTTTTCGCCTCAACTGGTTGACGTTGTTACGGCTGCCAAACAGGTGATCGGTGACGGGTATGCGCTGCAAGTCCTGGCAACGGCAAAGGAATACGGCTATCGGAGTGAAGTTGACTTACCCAAAATCCGAATGGGAATCGACCAATCCGCTTTTCCCGACGATTCGGTCTGCAGGATGTCCAGTCGATTGCCCGGTCCGCCCGTTACGTGGAGTCAAATCGAGTTGGTTCCCAGGCCTGATAAGAACCAGGTATCCGATTGGAAACAGAAATGGAATCCCTACCAACAGTGCAGCTGGCCCCCGGAAGACGAGCTGATCGAGAATTTTCGTCGAGCCGTTTTTGATCGAGCCGCCGAGGTGATGGGTGCCGATTTGGCCAAAACGGAGAAATTTACCAGTAGTGTTAAGGACGGGATCGACATTCGCGATACCGTGCGGCACTGGTACGACGAAGACATCTATGTCAAGGTGCTGCCGCCTAATCAAGGGCGACTTGATTGCGCAGTGATGTTGTTTGATGCGCCGGCAGATCCACGCCACTATCCCTGGCGTACCACCTGGTTTGCAGAACATGAGAACGAGTCAACCTTGGCGTTTTATGCAAGCAGTTATTTGAATGAACCGGTTGGCCCGGGGATTTGTTTGGCTCACTATGGCGGATCCCTGTTCCTGTTTCCCCCGGTGACGATTCCCGATATCTGGATTGACCCGAGACTGGACTTTACCTCGACGCTGGAAGAGCGGCTTTTGGCGGCGGCCTGTTTGCATGCCCAATCCCCTCACATTGCACTGGTCAGTGCCGCACCTCCAGGTCCAGCCTGGCGGATGCTGGCCAAGGAATTCAAAAAGACATGGGTGCATTTACCTTTGTCACGATTTAGCGATTCGACCGTCCAGCAATTGAGAATGGTCCATGTACTTAACGGAAAACAGGTGCGCAGTTATGCTGCGGATTTCATCCGCAGAAGTTGATTCGAGAATACAGAAACAAATCAAAACGGCCCTTGATCAAGCGGTCATTTTTGGAACGGACGGGAACGATCATGGATTACTTGCAACTGTTTAACAACCTCGTCAATTTGGCGGCGATTGATGGGAAATTTACCGATGAAGAAGTGCAAATTTTGGCAGAGCGAGCCCACGTGTGGAATATCTCCAGTGATGAGTTTGAAACGGCGATGGCTGGAATTTCAGAGGGGCTATACCAGGTTCAGGTGCCAGAGGACTATCCGCAACGAGTCGAGCTGATGAAACAGATGATACGGTTGATGGCGGCCGACGGCCACATGGACGAACTGGAAAAGGGCCTTTGTGCCGTTGCGGCGGCCCGCATGGATTTCTCAGAAAGGGAATTTGATGCGATTCTGAACGAAGTTATTGGTGGCGCCTGCTGAAAGCCAACGACTGTCTTTATCGCCAAAATTGGTTGGATGGGGTTTCCATTTGCTGACGAAGATATTGCGAGCCACGGCTGTTGATGCGTTCGTCGCGCAACTCGTTCCTCGTAGCCAACCGGTCGATGGAGTCCATCCTCCGCCGGATTTTGGCCGAGAATTCGGGAGTATCATAATGCTGATTTGCCAGTTCGGTGACATCCGTTAGCAATTTCAGGGATTCAAACGAAACGCTATTGTCAATCAACCCAAGGTCGTAGGCGTGTTTTGCCGAGAAGCCCGGCAGCAGGGCGCCCCATCCAAAAGGAATCGTACCAGGCTGCATGGAATTAATGTGTTCAGTCAGATTGGTTTTATTACTGTTGAGCAGTGGATC
Organism: Mariniblastus sp.; assembly: GCA_014237975.1. Classification (GTDB taxonomy): domain Bacteria; phylum Planctomycetota; class Planctomycetia; order Pirellulales; family Pirellulaceae; genus Mariniblastus. The sequence continues at coordinate 2,371 of JABACA010000067.1, forward strand.
ATAAAACTCGGGTTTGGTTAGCAGTTTATTGACGCGCTCCATGACATCCATAAACAATGCCTGGGACTGCTCCGGCGTTGCCGTCGATGGATAGACATTGATCTTCACACCTGGCTGCAGTGATCGGGAGCCAATCAGGTCTGCTTCATCACCAATGACATAGGTGATTTCGTATTTTCGGCTGATGCTCAGCAACGGCAGGTAAGGTTCGTTTTTTTCGGTTCTACCCTCGATGGACACACATAGGTAGCTGCCCTCGTGTAGTCCAAAACTCAGCATGGTGTGAGAAACGGAAGGGGTGTCGTTGGAGTGGATGACGATGAAATCAACCGTCTGAATGGACCCGATGGAAAAGGTTCGGTCGTAATGACCCACTACATAGTCATGGGCGTTGAGATAATCGCATCGACGAATGTTGGAAACAGTGACCTGTTCCTCTACGATATTACATAGTGGCAAGACTTGTTGACTGGGACTCCAATCCCGTTGATTGCTGGGTAACATGCGATCTCCCAAACGGTTAACCTGCCATGATTGGCAACCTGCCAACATGATTCCGATGGGAATCACCAACAGGATTCGTGGGAATCGACTCGTGTTACAGGGTACCAATACCATCGGCCGCATGCATGATCGCGTGTAAGGTAGAGTGGCTTGTACCGCAATTTCGGGAACGGGTTCAATAGCGAAGCGAATGCTATCACCGGTTGCGCATCGTGGCCCGTTTCATGTTCTCGATTTTCGTCGAGTTGTCGGATGGCCGATAGCGTATTTTTTCGGCGACAAGCCGAGCGGATTTACCGCCGGTTTCGGAAACGGTCTGCAAGGTCGCATCGCTGCGGGCGGAGCCTTCCAGATACAGGTAGTCATTTCCCTGGTCGTAGCGAACTTCGTGGGCCGTGGCTGTAAATTGATTGCTGATGATCCGGGCATTGCCCTGGGCCCGCAGTTCAGACTGTTGTTTGCCGGTCGCTTGAGGCGTCCACTGGTTCATCGTTAATGTTGTGCAGCTTAAGCGAAACGCATCGGGTGGCGTTTTTTGGTCGTCGGGATTGTAGGATTGATCGAGGGACGACACGGGAACATACACGGCTCGGACATTGCCGGTAATATCCATGGTTTTTGACTCCGAATTGGCCCGCAGTGTTTGGTCAAAATTGGTTTGGATAAACACCAGGGGTGCGTCCGTTTTGGGCGTCGGGTGAAACGACAACGGCGAGGCGTAGCCGGTAGCCGAGTTCTTGTTTGGGCGGTGGATTGCCAAGGCACCTGGTCCATCGGCGGTCAGGCTGTTGGTGTTCACATTAATCGTTGCGTTGGGAGCGACCAGTTTTTGCTGTTCCGTGACCTTGCCGGCAGGATTGCGAGTTACATTGGCAATCAATATTGGCTTGCGAGGTGTTGGTTGTTGAAAGCCGGCCAGGTGAAAGACATGTTTACCATCGGGCAAGTGATCCATCAGGAACAGGGTCTTGATTTTCGGTTGCGGCCGCTTGGCAGATGCTCCAGGCTCGCCCGGCCCACTATTGCGAAGAGCGACGTATTGATCGAGCTCGAGGCTGAGAATTGCGGATTCCGTAGATGTAAGATTGCTTGATTTGTCCTCCCGCCGGGTTGCCGAATTGGATATGACATCGCGTTCAAAGTAGATTTTGCTTCCGTCAAAAATCATCCCGCCTTGCCAGGTGATTTTCAGATCCTGAATATCCGAACCGATTTCCTTTTGGTTGGTTTTTTTGGTTTGCTCATTGGGCTGATTCATCACCAGGCTTCCGGGCCCATTGATCCAGACGCGGTTTGCCTGTTGATCAAGACAAATGTAGGGGCCTGCCAGGGTCATGTCCTTGGTGACCACATTGGCGGATTGAGCGCCGTCTCCATCCGAGATCTGTAGCCGGTAGCTCTCGTTACCTTGAGGCTCGGCTTTAAGGTGATGCCCCGAAAGTTCAAGTTGCCGTTGTGGTTGATCGCCCGTGTTGACCGTTTCCAGTTGCCATACTTTGACGTCGCCGCTGATCTCCAGATCCTTAACATTCGTTGTTCCGTCTTGGTCAGTCAAAAGCATGTCGAGTTCCTGACCCTGGAAAAAAAGTTTCTGTTTGGGTGGCTGTTTGTCGTTCGGATAGCGAACCCGCCGGGAAACTATTTTCTGTGAGTCGGTGGATGTGGCGTCGCTGGACTCTGTTGAAACGCTGGGCGGGCGAGTGGGCCAATATTGGCTGGTCTTGGACGTGGGTCGCAAGGGTGCTGCTTCATCGGTGGCTGGTACAGGAAGTGGATTGTCAGGCCAGTGCGCCGTTAACATATGAGTGGCACCCTGAATGTCTTTGGACCTGACTTGGACGTGTCCAGTTGCTACCAGTCTAAAAGGCTGGTAGTTCCATCCTTGAGGTTTTCCTGACAAGGAGTTTGTCCGGGTTTCCCAAAGTACGAATCGAACGGTGTCCGAGTTGAGAGATGTTTGAGGATCCAGTTGAACACTCGAATCACCATCCAGCGTAATCACTTGTTTCCGTTCATCGATGCGGCGAATCGTTAGATGGTTTTTCCAGCGCGCCTGTAAATAATCACCGGCCGTTTCCCCCTGCCGAATCAACATTCCAGGACCAAATGCATTAAGTTTGCCAAGGGAATTGTCGGCAGAGATTTCATAATTCAAATGCTGGGAAACAAATCGGTTGGGCCCCTGTAAAATCTCGACTTGCTGAACGGCGCCTCGGGCTTCGACATTGTTCTTTTCCAGGTTGTAGCGCAGGTACTCACCCTGGATGCGAGTTTCCCTGCTGTTGGCCGTCAGGATGGCGGGTGATCCGGCCGCGACAATCTCGCGCAACTCGAATTCGGAATCCAGCATTTCGCTTTCCCGTGGGGCCACAGGATCATCTGACAGATCGTTGAAATAAAGGTCCAGTTTTTGACACGCCAGGTTATCACCGAGTTGGTCCAGTTGTTTGACCTGCACATTGTCACGGAAGGCAGCTTGATTCCGGTAGAAATCAAATTTAAAGGAGCCATCGCAAGTAATTTCCAATGTGGCTGTTTCGGGATGCAACGGTGTGCCATTGGCAGGGGAATGACGTGGCTTTGATTTCGGTTCCAATCGCAAAAAATCCAGGTAGGCCAGTTGCAGGCGCCGGATCCCGTTGATGTTGGAAAAATCAGCTTTCAGGTTGCTATTAATCGATTCGTGAGAGAGTTCAATTGAAAGATTGCGACCTCGGCCATGGTGATTGCCAAATTGGAAATCCACATTGGCAAGTGTAAAAATCTTTCGTTGTGTTATCTGCACGTTGCTTGTCGTGATGTGGATTGCCTCGCCGGCACCGGTTCCGGGCTGGAACACTTCAACCCGACCAATTAATTGAGCTTGCTCCAACTTGTTGGATTCGTTGTTCGACGCGCTCCCTAGCTGGAGACCATGACTGAATCGCAGCTTGGCTTGTTTTTCAGTTCGCAGAATCAGTGGTGGTCCCGGCGGCTTGCCCGGCTGAGGATTGCGCGGCTTCAGGACCATTGTAAAAGGGTAAACGTCCCAGGTGCCGTCCGCTTCGTTTCGAGAGTAATCCTGGAACAGGATTTTGCCTTCGGCTGTATCTAGCGACTTACAAGGCTGTAGTTCCCAACTGCCGGCCGGCAGGTACTTGGCAATTTCAGTTTTGTCGTCGACCGGCAGGGGCGGGCCAATCGGCACCTGATTAGCCTCCTGGACTTGGGCCACCTGCCCGTCAATAAACGGAGTGACGGCAAGTAGGTAGCAGAAGTAGACCGCTGCCGTGGTGAGCAATGCAATCAAATATCGCTTGACGGGGTGGGCCCGAACCGCCAGCGGTTGAATCGTCATTGTTTTTTCGTCCGTCAATTCGACATCCTTATCGATTGCGACCAATCCGCTATGAGTTCGAATAATCAACCAGAACGTCTGCCCATCGTTTCTGGCTCTCGAGTAGGATCTCGACCAGTTCTCGAATGGCCCCTCGTCCTCCAGTCGCCTTGGTTACCAGTTTCGCGGCCGAGCGCACTTCTGCGACACCGTCCGATACGGAGGCTGGTAAACCTACCCGGTTCATGACTTCCAGGTCGGTCAGGTCGTCACCAATGTAACAGACCTGTTCCGGTTTCAAGCCAAGCGATTCCATGATTTGCATGGCGACAGGGAATTTTTGATCGACACCCTGCCGCACGATTTCGATACCCAGTTCACTTGCTCTCAGCTTGACGATATGGGAAGTGCGAGCGGTCAATATCCCAAATCGGTGTCCCGCACGCTGCCACAGTTTGATTCCTAAACCATCACGAACATGAAACGATTTTGTCTCGATGCCCTGGTTGTCATACGTTATGTTGCCGTCTGTCATGACACCGTCGACGTCGGAAAGAATGAGTTCGATCTGTTGCATTCTTTGCTCGAGCTTCATATGCGCAGTCATTCCAATAAGGGTTGAGCGGGTCAGCTTGCCATTGCGAATCTTAATTGGCATGTGAAACTCAAGCAACGTTGAGAGTGCTAGCGAAATGAGGGTTCCCCACGGAATGATCGGGAAAAGCGTCCGGACTTATTTATGAAAACAGCTGCAAGCCGCCCGCCGGTGGGTTACCTTTTCCAGGAAAAAAACAGATTGGCCAGCCGCTTGCCAATTTGACAAGGATGGCAAGTTCGCTATTTCCAGCGAATGACGACCCAACGGAGGTTGGGAAAAGTCCAATTTGCCTAGCGAACATTGATAGACCAATATTCCCGATTCGCAACAAAATCCTCCGGCCCGTTTCCTGTGTCCGCTGACCGGTTCCGTTAGAATGCGAGTTGTTTGTCGAACCGATGTTGTCAGGTCATGACGTTTGTGGCGTGACGCTGGTCGTTCCCAGGCAGACGGCGTGCCATAGATACTGTCCTTTTCAGATCGCTGATGAGAACCTTCTTTCCAACCTTTGCATTCGTCTTGATCGGATCGTCATTGACCTTGGCAGGGGATGCCGATTGGATGTCGCGAATCTCTGACGAGATGAGGCTCTCGTCGTTAACGATACCGGGAACTCATAATAGTGCGGCCCTTCGCGAACCGTTGGCCGGGACTGCCAAGTGTCAATCTCTCACTTTGTCAGAGCAACTGGCGGCCGGTGTTCGATTCTTTGACTTGCGTTGTTGCCACCAGCAGGATGAGTTCCATATCTACCATGGGCCCATTTCCCAAAATCTCTCGTTCGAAGCCGTGCTGCAGACGATGCGGTCGTTTCTGCGGAAACACCCCCGGGAGTCGCTTATCGTCAGCATCAAGCAAGAGCATCGCCCGCAGGGCAACAGTCGTTCGTTTAGCCAAACGTTACAGGCCTATATCGATCAGCAACCCCAGGCCTGGTACCGGGAGGCTGCGATTCCCAGATTGGGAGACGTGCGTGGCAAGATGGTCCTGCTCAGCCGGTTTCAAGCGGCTGGACCGATGGGCATCCCGGCGACCGACTGGGGGCACAATGGCAGCCACGAGGGAACCACCCTTTTTGTCCAGGACCGATTTGAGATTCCCGATGCCGAAACGAAATGGAAAATCATCCGACGAGCCTTGGAAGATTCCCTTAAGGAGTCAAACAGGGATCGTCTGCATCTTCATTTCACCAGTGGTTACCGCAGCGGGCCGTTGGGCATGCCCAACATCACGGCGATCAGCACGCCCATCAATCAACGCCTGAACAACTACCTGAAAAAAGCACCCCATCGTCGTCATGGTTGCCTGGTGCTTGACTTTATCACGCCCGACCTGGCTCAGGCCATTTACCAACTCAATTTTCCTTCGCCTTGAGCCAAGGTTTGGCTTAAAAGCGATCAAACTCATTGCGCGACTTGAGAGTCCACTGGAACCCCTGTTTCTCATGGTGTTCCAACTTTGTGTAGTCGACCCTTCTCAGCATGTGAAACAGGACGATGCAAATAAACAGTGCGGCGGCTGCCGCATACAGCCAGTAGGTGGTCGACAAGACGACATCTTGTGAGCGCAAGGCCCAAGTCAAAGTAATCGGCCCGGCAAAACCGGCCAATCCATAAAAGGCCTGCGTCATGGCCATGGGGGTTTTGAAATTTTCAGGACCGTAGATCCGAACCATCACAACACTCCAAAGGCATTTGCCCGCGGCGAACATGGCCCCGGTGATGCATAACAAAATGGTGAACAGTACAACCCCGTTCAAGTGCGGCAGTAGGATGGCGGAGCTCAACAAGGCAACGACTTGCACCGCCGAGAACAGCAGGTACATCGGCTTGATTCTCAACTTGTCTGACAAAATCCCAAACCCGAGCCGGGAAATGCCATAGCTGATCAAAAAGGATGCGGCGATGATGGCGCCTGTGGCTTGGCCGACGTGGAACACCTGCGCGGTGAGGGCGGTGACGATGATTTTGAATCCAAATCCGGGCGCCAGAAACAGGAAAAAAAACAGAGCGTAAATCCAAAAGGATGGGATTTTCAGCACATCCCTGTACGTGAGAGAAGGCCGTTTATGATCCGACCCCCGGTCGCCCGAAGAGGCAGCCAAAGATCCAGAGGCCGGCGGCGGATCTTTCATCAGGAGCAGGGGAAGCAACTGGATCCCCGCCAGGCTGATTCCCGTTATGACGAGTATCCATAGCAACCCTAGGCTTGCTAAACCGATCGGTGCCACCACGCTGTAGACGGCTCCCCAGATTCCAAAGTAGATACCGTAAACGCCGGTCGAAAAGCCAACTCGACCGACGGTCGTCCCCCAGCCAACCAGGTAGACAGTACATAACATGAACAGATTGGCGAATACGAGGCCGGCGGGTACGGCAAACCCGAGGATCAGTAACCAAAACCATTGAAGATGGCAGGCCGTAGCACCGAGTCCGAAAATGAACGGAATCAGTACGTTGAGTATGACGATCAGGCGTCGGCGCCCTCCGCTAAGTGACAGAAGCCAATGATGTAACAGCCCTCCAAAACCGGCTGTTAGCAATACGGTCCCACCGATGATCGCACCTGGCCACCCGTCGTTGACGTTACCGGGAGAAAACACGTTGTTGATCGGCAGAATCAGCGCGTTGAATCCGTACATGGGTGCCGCGTAGCAAGTCATCAGCAAAGACTGCCACGGTAGCACGCTCCTCCAATAGAAATGCCGGATGGAGTCGGGTGTCCAGGATGTGGAAGGGATCGACAAGTACCAGTTCTCCAAAATGGCCAGGGCAGGTCCCGCGGTGCCGGGTCAACGCCCGGCCATCCTTATGTCCAGCGCGGAAGTCGGCTCCGCCGTACCCAACAGAGGTGGGAAGCGGGCCGCCGGAACCGAAAGTATCACGAGGCTGTCGTCAATTTTTCGAACCGTTCCTGCAAGGATTCGACTTGCATCTCTTCTACCCGCAGTGCTTCGAGCGCCTGGACGGCCGCCTCAGCGGCCTGAATCGTTGTAATGCAGGGGACGCCGTGCTGGACGGCCGCTGCCCGAATCCGTCCTTCGTCGGTCCGGGCACCTTTGCCGCTGGGCGTGTTGAGGATCAGATCGACTGCGTCGTTCTTCATATGGTCGATCAGGTTGGGATGACCCTCGATAATCTTCTTGACCCGTTCGACCGGAATGGAATCGGCTTCGATATGTTTGGCGGTTCCCTCGGTTGCAATGATCTGGTATCCGAGTTCGTGGAGTCGACGAGCAATCTGGGTTGCCCGGGATTTGTGCGCGGATGAGACACTGATAAAGACTCGTCCGCTGTGAGGCAGCACAACACCGGCTGCCAATTGGCTCTTGGCAAATGCAATTGAGAAACGAGAACTGACTCCCATGACTTCGCCGGTGCTTCTCATTTCCGGACCGAGAACGATATCCACTCCGGCAAACTTGCGAAATGGAAAAACGCTTTCCTTGACCGAGACCCGGGTGGGAATCGGTTCGCTGGTAACGCCCTGTTCGGCAAGTGATAGACCCGCCATGACCTTGGCAGCGACTTTGGCCACCGGCAGACCGGTCGCTTTGGCCACAAACGGAACCGTTCGGCTGGCCCGGGGGTTCACCTCCAGCACGTAGACAATGTTTTTTTCGCCCTCGCGTTTAACCGCAAACTGAACATTCATCAGGCCGACAACGTTTAAGTGTTTGGCCATGGCGATCGTTGCCTGTTTGATTTCATCAATCGTCTCCTCTGGCAGGGAGTAAGGCGGGATGGAGCAAGCGGAATCGCCCGAGTGGACCCCCGCTTCTTCGATATGTTCCATGATGCCGGCAACAATGGCATCGGTCCCATCACAAATGCAATCAACATCGACTTCGATAGCTTCTTCCAGAAATCGATCGATCAAAACGGGCTGTCCCTGCGCTACGAGGAATGCCTCGCGGACAAATCGCTCAAACTGGACTTTGTCGTAACAGATCTCCATGGCGCGGCCACCCAGGACGAAACTGGGCCGAACCAGAGTAGGGAAACCGACGATTTTGGACATCTCTCGAGCTTCGGACATGGTCCGTGCGATCGCATTGGCAGGTTGTTTTAACCCGACCCGGCCGAGCAACTGCTGAAATTTCTCACGATCTTCTGCGGCTTCAATCGTGTCGACGCTGGTCCCAATAATAGGCACCCCGGCCGTTTCCAGGGCACGGGCCAGGTTCAGCGGCGTTTGCCCACCGAATTGAACGACCACGCCGTCAGGCTGGACTTGATCACAGATGTTGAGTACATCTTCAACCGTCAAGGGCTCGAAAAACAGCAGGTCACTGGTGTCGTAGTCGGTACTAACGGTCTCGGGATTGGAATTGACCATGATCGATTCAATTCCCATTTCTCGCAGCGCATAACTCGCGTGGCAACAACAGTAATCGAACTCGATACCCTGACCAATACGGTTAGGACCTCCCCCCAGGATCATGACCCGCTTGACGCCCTGTTTCTTCGGCGGTGTTTCATCTTCGTCTTCATAGGTTGAGTAGTAGTAGGGCGTGTAGGCTTCGAATTCTGCCGCACATGTGTCGACCGATTTGAACGTTGTCAGGACGCCCAGGTTTTTGCGGAGTTCGCGAACTTCCTGTTCTCGCCAGCTCCAGATGGTCGCCAACTGGCGATCCGAAAAACCATACTGTTTTGCTTTTCGCATCATGAACGGGGAGATCTGATTTGGTTCTTCCAAGGCCCGCAGTGCCTCTTCCATCTGGACGATACGAGAGAGGTGGTCGAGGAACCAACGATCGATCAGCGTGAGTTCGTGAATTTCCGCAACCGTCATCCCCGCTTTGAGAGCATATCGAATGAACCAGGGACGCTCTGCATTGGGAATCGATAATTTTGCACGAATGGTCTCTTTGTCTGGTTGCTCGTCGGTCCCCCATAAATCGTCGCCGTCACAACCAAAACCGAAACTGCCAACTTCGAGTCCACGAAGTGCTTTTTGAAAAGACTCCTTGAAGGTTCGGCCAATCGCCATCGTTTCGCCGACACTTTTCATTTGTGTCATCAGTGTCGGATCGGCTTCGGGGAATTTCTCAAAGGTAAAGCGAGGTATCTTGGTGACGACGTAATCAATGGTTGGTTCAAAACAGGCCTGGGTTTTTCGGGTAATGTCATTGGGTAATTCCCACAATCGATAGCCCACGGCCAGCTTGGCCGCGATCTTGGCGATTGGAAAACCGGTTGCTTTAGAAGCCAATGCACTGGATCGACTGACTCGAGGATTCATCTCGATCACGATCATGCGACCCGTGTTCGGATCGGTGGCAAACTGGATATTCGAGCCACCCGTTTCCACACCAATTTCGCGAATCACTGCGATACTGGCATCGCGCATCCTTTGGTATTCTTTGTCGGACAAGGTTTGGGCGGGTGCTACCGTGATCGAATCACCGGTGTGAATTCCCATCGGATCAAAATTTTCGATGCTGCAGATGATAACGACGTTGTCGTCCATATCTCGCATCACTTCCATTTCGTACTCTTTCCAACCAATCACGGACTCTTCGATCAATACTTCCGTAACGGGTGATTGATCCAATCCCCGTTGAACGACGATGTCGAATTCCGAACGGTTATAAGCGATCGCACTACCACTGCCGCCCATCGTAAAACTGGGACGCACGACACAGGGCATGCCCACTTCATCGGCTGCCTGGCGGGCCTCTTCCAAAGTGTGAACGGTAAAGCCCTTGCAAACCTCTAGCCCGATATTGGCCATCGCTTTTGAAAACTGGTCTCGCTCTTCCGCCTTGGCAATCACATCCGCCCGTGCGCCAATCATTTCGACACCGTGTTTTTCCAGCACGCCTTGTTGAGCAAGTTCCATGGCCAGATTCAGGCCGGTTTGACCGCCCAGGGTGGGCAGCAGTGCATCCGGTTTTTCACGCTCGATGATTTTTTCGACGATTTCCCAGGTTAGAGGTTCAATGTAGGTCCGCTCTGCCGTGCCCGGATCGGTCATGATGGTGGCCGGGTTGGAATTAACCAACACAACTTCATAACCTTCTTCACGGAGGGCTTTACAGGCTTGAGTGCCTGAATAATCAAACTCACAGGCCTGGCCAATGACAATTGGACCCGAGCCAATTAGCAAGATCTTCTGAATGTCGTCTCGTTTGGGCACGAAGATTCACCGCGGATTTGTATAAAGGTACCAAAATAACGAAAACAAAATTTCCCAAGCGTACCAATTCAAACCGGCTGGCTTCAAGGGGCCAGACTTATTTATCCGGACTTCCCGTGGGCCGGCCACCCGGTTTGGCCGGGGTCTTTGGTTTCTTGGGCGATACGCTTAGGTCGAGTGAATCAAGAAATTTGTTGGCTTCTATGTCATCAAACTCGGCTTGAGCGCAGACAACATTCAATTGGTAGAGCCTTTGTTCAACCAGTAAAACACGTTGTTTGATTTTTATCAGGCTGCCGTTTTGGTTAACGATAATGGTAAAGTCCCTGCCGCGATTGCCATCTTTGATGATTTCCTTATCCGTGATCAAATCTCCCAGATAAGGCCCCTTGGCTCCCTCGACGGCCCCATCCAGTACTTTTTTTTCATGCTTTTTTCCCTGAATTTTTTGAAACACATCGTGATAGGCAAACACGAATGTTTTGTTCTTGTCGGGGGTCGTGCCCAGGTACATATTAATGGTCAAGGGTTGCCCGCGGACCGCTTCAAACGATCTTGTCCGATGAAAGGGTTCAACCGGCATCCGGACTGCTGCCCGAGCCTCGTCCGGCTTGACTGTAAACCAGTCATCTTGCACCGCTTGGGCGTCTTGAATCCAGATCCAAGAGAGCAGGAAAAAACCAATATACATGACGAGTTCCTTGGAAATACCAACAAATCGATAGCGGGCCCCGCGTCTTTTTAGAGGTTCTGTTCGGGTAACCGTTGGGTCAAAGCCCAGTAAAAAGACCGCCTTGAACTTTACCAGTTTAACGGAAATCGTCTTTGAAAGCCTGAAAATATACCTGGTGACCGCGCAGAATCGGCAACCTTACGTTAGTATCGTTTCTGGACTGTATTCGACGAGACAGTTCCATTTAACCTAGAAATCTGACCTTTTGCGGCGGAGCGAAAGTTGACGGAAAGTCCAAGTCGATCGGGAGCGTTTGAATCTGCGGTGGATAAGCGCGTAGAGCAGTTTACCGAGAGTATCAGTTTTGACGCACGACTGTTCCGCGAGGACATTTCGGGCTCGATCGCGCATGCCGATATGCTGGCAGATCAGCAGCTCATTTCCCCTGCCGAACGGGACCAGATCGTTCAATGCTTGTCTGGCATTCTGCAGGAACTTGAGAATGGTGAGTTTCAATTCCGGCCGGAGCTAGAAGATATTCACATGAATATTGAACAGGCCTTGATTGATCGGCTGGGAGATGTGGGGCGAAAACTCCATACGGGTCGCAGTCGTAATGACCAGGTTTCAACCGATATGCGATTATGGATTCGTGCCGGTATTGATCGAATGGATGAGTTGCTGGCCGGGCTGCAGAAATCATTTGTCCAGCTGGCAATTCAAGACGGGCAGGTTGTGATCCCTGCCTATACACACATGCAGCGGGCCCAGCCTGTCTTGGCTGCCCATTATTTCCTGGCTTACTGCGAAAAACTGGACCGGGACCGGCAACGTCTGCAGGATTGTCGCAAGCGAGTTAACCAGAGCAGTTTGGGAACCGCGGCCGTGGCCGGGACCAGTTTGAACATCGATCGTGAACAGACAGCGCGCCAGTTGGAATTCGAAGGCCTGCTGCAAAATAGTCTCGATTCGAGCAGCGACCGTGATTACATGATCGAGTTCGTGTTTTGTTTATCCCTGATCTCGGTCCATTTGAGTTCCTGGGCAGAAGACTGGATCCTGTGGACAACCACTGAATTCAACCTGATCCAGATTCCGCAGGAATTTTGCACCGGTTCCTCGATCATGCCCCAGAAAATCAATCCCGATGTCCTTGAATTGACTCGCGGGAAAGCGGCCCGCGTCATTGGCGACTTGCAGACATTATTAGTCTTGGTCAAGGCTTTGCCGATGGCGTACAACCGTGATCTGCAGGAAGATAAACCAGCCCTGTTTGACGCCGCCGATACGGTCGAATCTTGCCTGAGGATGGCCATTCCATTGGTCGAAGGCAGTCGATTAAAACGGGAAAATATTAAGGCGGGCCTCGATCGTGGGTTCCTGGACGCGACGACTTTAATGGAATTTCTCATAAAACGCGGGATTCCTCAAAGAACTGCCCATCATGCGGTCGGCGACCTGGTAAGGCAGGCCACCCGTCAAAATTGTCGCCTGAGCGACCTTTCTTTGAAAGATTTTCAAGCTTTTGATCCATCTCTGGATGCCTCTATTTATGATGTATTGGGTATAGAGAACGCGATTTCGAATTTTCGAAGTACGGGATCCACTTGCCCCGAGCAAGTATCCCGACAACTGTCTCAGTGGTGTGAGCGATTTCAGCTGAACTAATACCAACCTGCGGCATAACCGTTACTCTCGGTACAAATGGTTCAATCAATTCAGGCCTGTTGAAACCAACTCGCATTTGACGATCACACCCAAGTCATGACCATCAGAAATTTTGCACCCAAATTCGTCGTCGCCGCTGGTAAAATTGCGCAATCCTATATTGCGTCAACCAAGGGGATTGTTGCTGCTTTCGGTTGGGTTGTTTTGCTAGGTTGGATGACCGTCCCGGTAACTGCCCAAGACGACAACCCGTTTGGACAGACCGACCCCGCAACGGTGGGTGCCCAAGACGACGATCCGTTCAGTCAACCGAATCCTGCCACACCGGCCACTCAGGATGGCAACCCCTTCGGCTCATCCAAGCCGGGCGCAGCCTCGCCCAAGCTCAATATTCTGCCGAAGATCGATCCGAATCTGGATTCGGCAACCAGGTTGATCCTTGAATCCGTCCGTAAGTCAAACCCGGTGACGCCACTGGAACTGGCCAAGGCGATTCAAACCATGTTGGATATCGAGCAATATGCGGATGCCAAGTATTACCTGGGGGTTTTGATCGGGACCGGGGCCGATGACAAAACAATCTTTGAGATGCATGAAATCCTGGGGCCCAATCCGTTCTTGCGGATTTATTACCAGGCTGAGCTGTTGCCCGAGGGCCGGGATTATGCCAAACGGGTGTTTGTCACGGTACGCAAAGAGGCCTTGGCGCCGGCCCGCGTCGATCAGCTGATCAAGAACCTGAGTCATGCCAATATTGCCTACCGTTCCGATGCGTTTCACAAGCTGAGAAGACTTGGCCCTCCGGTGATTGCACGGATGATTGAAGTGTTTGCTGACCAAAGTCGTCAACTGGAGTTTCCCTTTATCCGCGAAGCGCTGGCGAACATGGCCAGCGACGCAACGGGCCCACTGGTCGGAGCCGTTCGCAGCAATCATCCCACGATCCAACTGGAGGCAGTCAGCGCACTGGGCGGAATCGACTCGAAATTGGCGCGGGATGTTCTTTACCGTCCCGCATTGGCCCCGGACGTGACTCCTTCGTTGCGGAAGGTTGCCAAACAATCGGCCATACAAAACATGGGCGGGGTACCGGATAAAGCGCAGGCACAGACGCATCTTCAGCAGCAAATCAAAACTTACCTGATGGGACGGCCCAATTCGGACAGTGACCCATTTCAAAAGGTTGCCGTCTGGCGTTGGGATGCCAAGAAAAACGAGCTTTTTCAAGTTCAGCTCAGTTCGGCGACCGCATCCAGGATCATTGCTTCGGACCTGTCCAAAGACCTGCTTCAAATCAACGCGGACATGCCGGCTAACCGTGAGATGTTTCTGTTGACGCTACTGGAATCATTGAAACGAATTGCAGGGCCCCAACAGTCGATTGACACCAAGACTTTCATGGAATCGTTGCCAGGGATTACGGTTCCGGAGGTTAATTCGGTACTGGAACAAGCATTGGATCTCGAGCTGTTTCCGGCGGCAATCGGGGCGTGCGAAGTCCTTAGAGACCATGGCGGATCAGAACTGTTGACCTCGGTCGAAGGCCAACCGTCCGCACTTGTTCGCGCGATTATGACTGGTCAGCGGCATTTGCAGTTTGCGGCGCTTCAGACCATCACAAAAATAAATCCGCAGCAAGCCTACCAGGGCAGCAGTTATATCGTTTCACTGGCGATTTACCTGGCCGCTTCCGAGGGACGAGCAACCGGCTTGGTCGGTCACCGGCGATTGGCTTCCGGACTGACCTTTGCTTCGATCATGAATCGTAGCGGTGTTTCCGGGGTTGCATTGACCAACAGTCGAAAAGTTTTCAATCAGGCCGTCTCGGACCCCGATGCCGAACTGATCCTGATCACCGATACGCTGAATGGTCCGTATTTTCATGAACTTGTTTTCCAGTTGCGAAGCGATTGGCGGAGCAAGCAGATACCCATTGGGATCATGATCCGGGATTTGCCCCAAAAATTGAGGGCAGAACGCACCTTCAATGCGGAAGATCGCCTTGAAATTCTGGCTTTGACTGACGATGCCGAGGTGATTGCCCGACAGGTCAACCGGTTGCGAGAATTGCAGAAGCCATGGCCGATGACGCTTGTCGAAAAGAACGAACAGTCCGACTTCGCAATGAACTGGCTGAACAAAATTTCGGCGGATCCCAAGGTCTATGGTTTTTACGACCTGTTATCGCATGAGCAAGAACTCGTTCCGATATTATTCAAGCACGGTTATTCACCGGTCGTGAGCCAGATATTGTCCAACCTTGGCACGCCGGCCGCCCAGCGAGCATTGGTTAACCTGGCCAGCGAAGCAGGGCTTCCCATGGAGCAGCGATTGGAGGCCTCGCAAGCGTTTGAAAAGGCGATTGCACGTACTGGAACTTTGTTGACGACGACAGAAATTCAACAGCAGTACGATCGCTACAATGCCAGTGAAAGCCAGCCCGCCGAGGCCCAAAAGATTCTGGGCCAGATTCTCGATGCGATCGAAAACCGACATCGCGACAAGAAATAAGCGGTAACCTGCCGGGCCAGATCCGGCGGCACCCTTTCTCCATAGTAGGCCACCCATGTATTAACTCGGCCTGGCGATATATGGGACGTCTGAACAGTCCTTGCTATTCGTGACGCAATGCTTCGATCGGATCCATCTGAGCTGCACGCATCGCTGGGTAGATCCCAAAGATGACTCCAACAAAGACTGAAATACCAAATGCAATGGGCAACGAGATGGGTACGATTTCGGGTGTCATGACCTTGGCGACTTCCGGCAGGCTTACGTACATGGCCGGCGCGCCTTCGCGAATCAACCACCGTGCCGTTTCGACCGTGACGGGACATAGCAAACCACCCAGGATGCCCGTTAAACCACCTACCACCGAAAGGGAGATGGTCTCGACCAGGAACTGCCGGGTAATGTCACTTCGCTTGCCTCCCAAGGCTCGGCGGATCCCAATTTCGCGGGTTCGCTCGGTTACGGTTGCCAGCATAATATTCATGATACCGATACCGCCAACGATCAATGAAATTGCGGCGATCAACCCCATAAACATCATGAACATCAACCGTGTTGCTTTGGCTTGCTCTAGCAGTTCGTAAGGAACCACGACCGCGATATCCTGTCGTTCGGCGTTGTTCCTGCGTAAGGTTGCTTCTACCAGCTTGGCTGTCCGGGGAACGTCATCGACGTTGTCAACGCGAATCGTGCACTGGGAAAGTTCAAATTGCTTGACCGAAAAGGAGCCGCCGGTCTGTTTCACTTCGGTGTCACCAATGCGTAATCTCATCGTCGAGATCGGGATGTAAACATCCAGTGAAAAATCCTGGGAGGCCAGCGAGCCGCCGATGGCTGCCGTGGCATTACGGTGTTTTAAAACCCCGACGATTTTGTAGAACTCTTTTTTATCGGGCAGGAACATCAACTTGTTCAGTGGGTCTTCCGAGGGGAAAAGTTTGGCTGCCAGGTGAGCCGCGATCACGCAAACAGAACCTTTGGAAAAGACTTCACGGTCGGTCAGGAAATGACCACGGGCAACTTCCAGCCGGGTGACTTCGGCATACTCCGGTGTACAGCCAACCAGTCGACCGTCGATAGGTTTGGCATTGGGGTTGCCAGTGTAAGCGAATTTGGTCGGTAATTCGCGAATAGGCAGCACGCTTTCGACGGTGGAAATGGTGGTTGATAACAGTTTGTGTTCCGCACGGGTCAGACCGAAGGCCTGCACGGAGCGAAAATTGGTGCCGCTCTCATCGGGCGGTTTGATACTGCGGACAATGATGTTCTCGGCACCCAGGTCTTCAATCTGTTTTTGGGCTTCTTGACTGATGCCCTCACCAATGGCCAATAGCCAAATCACACTTGCCACGCCAATAAAAATACCGAGAACCGTTAGTGCTGACCGCATGGGGTGCAGCATCAAGCTCTTGATACCGAGTTGCCAAGTTCGAAAGATTAACATGAGTCGTTAGCAATGTAAGGAATGGTGAGTGGTTTGTTATGCTGAATCAACTTGTGAGCTTGAATCGGCATCCATTGAGATTTTTTCGATCGTCTCTGCGGGGAAAGTTTTTCGATCCTGGATTTTTTGATCGATCTGAATTTCACCGTCTTTTAGCCGGATCATCCGTTTGGCATGTTGGCTGACTTCGTCTTCGTGAGTCACCATAATGATGGTTCGACCCTGGTCGTTTAACATCTGGAACAAGGCCAGGATTTCTTCGGTAGTGACCGAGTCCAGGTTACCGGTGGCTTCGTCGGCAAGAATGAAATAGGGATCGTTGACCAGTGAGCGGGCAATGGCAACACGCTGTTGCTGGCCACCCGACAATTGTGTCGGTCGGTGATCGAGCCGATCCCCCAATCCGACCATTCCGGCCAGTTGCTTGCACCGTTTGCGAGACTTTTGGTTGAGTTGCCCCATGTAATACAAAGGGACTTCAATATTCTCGACCACCGTTAACTGAGGGATCAGGTTGTAGGATTGAAACACGAAGCCGATTCGAGACGCTCTGATCTCAGACAGCTGGTCATCGGTCATCGTGGCCACATCGTCACCGCCTAGAACAAATGATCCAGTGGTAGGGCGATCGAGGCAGCCCAGCAAATTGAGCAGCGTACTTTTTCCCGATCCCGAGGCGCCCATGATAGCGACGTAGTCTCCCTCCGGCACATCGAACGAAACGCCACGCAAGGCTCGGACGGTTTCGCTTTTGAGGACATAGTGCTTTTGAAGCTCTCGAACGTGAGCGGCCAATTTTAATTGGCTGCCTTGGTTCAGCTCACTGTTGACCGGCTGCTGGAGATCCATTTCCTGGCTAGACGACGGATTCACTGACCACCTCCGGGGCCACCGGCTCCACCACCTTGTTGCATTCGACTCATCATTGCTGCCATCGCTTTTTCCAATTCGGCGCGGGAAACACTGCCATCGCTATTTGAGTCGGCCCCGGTCACCATGTCTTTGGCGCGTGCGTCGATATTGGCCGTTTCATCGGCATCGATATTTCCATCGCCATTGGTGTCGTAACGCTCCATGGTTCGATCGACGATGGCAGACATGTCGAATCCGCCGCCGCCCGCGGCGCCACCACCGGGTCGTCCACCACCGGGTTGTCCACCACCGGGTTGTCCACCACCGGGTCGTCCACCACCGGGTCGTCCACCACCGGGTTGCCCCCTGGCGGCTTGTCCATCGGCACGATCGTTAGCACTATCCGAATTCTCTTGAGCCGCTTTGGCCTGTTGCGATTCCTCTTGGGTCAGCTCAATTTTCGTGTCCAGCTTAAATTCGGGTAAATCCATTTTTTCCTTGTAGGCACCCGGATTCATGACGAGTCGTTCACCTTCGGCCAATCCTCCTTTGATGAGGACCAATTGAGAGTTGTCACCATCAATTTCGACTCTACGGGTTTCATACAGATCTTCACCGATCTGGACGAGACAGAAATGTTGGTCTTGAACACCGTAGACCGTCTGAATGGGGGCTGTTAACGCTTCTTCTTCATATCGAACCTGTATCGTAACCGACGCATTCATGCCTGGTTTTAGTGCGGGTGGCGGGTCGATGATGCTCACGAAGACCGCATATTTCCTGATCGAACTACTCATCCAACCACTTTGCTCGGCGTATTGACTGACGCGTGTAACCACCCCCTTGAGAGTCAAGCTATTCAGTGCGTCAACTTTGATCGTCGCCGGCATGCCCACTTCAATTCGCGTGATGCTTTGCTCATTGATCAAGGCTTTGACTTCCATTTTATCCGGGTTGGGCAGGCGGACGAGAACTTGTCGCTCACGAACGGTTGTGCCTTCTTCGAGCACCCAGTCGTTGCCGCTGCGAGAGGATTCTTTGGCGTAAACCACTTGTCCTTGGACGCCTTCGGGAACCCGGATGTCGCATTTTTCAATCTGTTCTTGAATTTCCGCGAGCTGCCCCTCTTCAGTGGCAAGGACCGCTTTTTGATTACGCAATTTGACCACGGCTGCCTTGATGTCGCTTTCCAGTTGGACAGTCTCTTTCCTGCGGGTGATGTTCTCGAGAACTTCTTTCTGTTTTTCCCCAAGCGACAACAAGTTGGTCGCCTTCTGTAATTTGAATTCCTCGGACTTGACCGCGTAGCCCATCGACTCCAGCTGTTGAAGTGTTGCGTACCCTTTGCCTTGCAGTTTACGGCTGTGTTCCAAGTTGGACTTGGCCAAGGTTAAATCCTGTTGGGCTGTCGCGATCTGCGACTTTGCGTCGGCGATGTCATTTTCAATCTTCTTGAGATTTTCAACATAAATTCCCTCGTTGTACTCTTTGAGTGACTCCTGGGAAGCGATTAAATCGGCTTCCGCCTGAATGACGGAAGTC
Organism: Mariniblastus sp.; assembly: GCA_014237975.1. GTDB lineage: Bacteria > Planctomycetota > Planctomycetia > Pirellulales > Pirellulaceae > Mariniblastus. The sequence goes on from JABACA010000067.1 coordinate 21,623, forward strand.
TCTGCGGTGGCAACAGCAATTTTTTGCCCTTCGAGTTCGGTTTCAAAGGCCGATGCATCCAGTTCAACCAGAAAGTCACCACCCTTGACCAAGGTTCCTTCAGGGACAACCGAGATGACACTGAGTGAACCGTTGCGCGCTCGAGCCTGGCAGCGAATCTCCTCATTGTCGCTACTCTGCACTTCGCCTTGGTCCACGACCTGCGAAATGAATTCACCTTTTTTGGCAGAGGCAATGATCGGATTGATTTTGATTTCCTGGGCACCACCCATTAGATAGTAATACAAACCACCACCAATCATCGCCACGGCGACGATAGCAATCAGGATGAGGGGTGCTGCAGCGCCTGTTCGGCACACCGATCGGTCATTCATTTTTTTCATCTTTTGGTTCACTTATTGGAGCCGTGTGCGTTGAATTCAGGTGGATTGAGCCAATGGTTGTCCACCCCGCTACACATAGGAAATTCAACGAGGTCGCCGGCGAACAGGATGTGATTTCTGCCCTTCAAAGCGGTCGCCTCGAATATGGTTTTCGAAAGTAGATGGTTCCTTGGATTCAATCTAGCTAATTTCGAATGATGGTTACTTATCATTAAACCTTGATTAGCAACCCGAGTTTCGACCAGAACACTGGAATTCATCGGATTGACAACAGACCGTATTGTATTTCATATCCCCAATCGACCGAGGCCAATTTTCCCCTGATTTGGCCTGATTTGGCTCTGGTTTGGCTCAATTCAATCATTTCAATGCCGTCAATGGCGACCGTTGAGGTCCTCAAACCGGGCGTATGCCAGTTTCTCGACAGGTTTTGTTTTGTCCT